>JASHVY010000094.1 GCA_030044345.1 Acetobacteraceae bacterium
TCCGACCTCCTTCCTTTGGCAGCCAGGCAGGCGCTGCGTGGGGGCCATGGTTTGCACGCCGCTTGCGGGGGCGCAAGCCGGACCCCGCGCGGTTTGCTACATCGACGCAATGAATTCCGCCGCTGCCGCGCCGAGGAGGACGACGAGCCAGGGTGGAGCACGCCAGAAGACGAGGAGGAAGAAGGCGGCGACGACGATGGCGAAATCGCCCCGCGTGCCGATCGCGCTGGTCCAGACCGGATTGTAGAGCGCGGCGAGCAGCAGGCCAACCACGGCAGCGTTGACGCCGCGCAACGCCGACTGCACTTCGGTGGCGCGCCGGAGCCCGTCCCAGTAGGGCAGGACCCCGATGAGCAGCAGGAAGGAGGGAAGATAGATCGAGGCCAGGCAGATCAGGCCGCCGAGCCAGCCATTCGGTCGCGGCCCCATCGCCGCGCCGAGATAGGCGGCGAAGGTGAAGAGCGGGCCCGGCACTGCCTGCGCCGCACCATAGCCCGCGAGAAAGCTTCCATTCCCGATCCAGCCGGGCGGCACGACCGCCTGCTGAAGAAGCGGCAGCACGACATGCCCGCCGCCGAACACCAGCGCCCCGGCGCGATAGAAGCGCGAGACCAGCACCACCACATGATTGCCGCTTGCCCCGGCCGCGAGCGGCAGAACGGCGAGCAGGGCGGGGAAGGCGATCAGCGCGGCCAGCGCGAGCGGGCGGGGAAGCGAGAAGGAGAGCGTGCCGACGACGGGCTTTGGCGGTTCGCGGATCCAGCGCCAGCCGATGAGCGCGCCGAGGGCGATCGCCGCGATCTGGCCGGGCGCCGAAGGCACCGCGAGCGTGAGCACGGCCATCGCGATCGCGATCGTCACGCGCAGCCGGTCCGGGCAGAGCGAACGCGCCATGCCCCAGAGCGCCTGGGCGACGACCGCCACGGCGACGATCTTGAGCCCATGCAGCCAGGGCGAGGTCGCGAGGGATCCGATCCGCCCGGCGCCATAGGCGAAGAGGATGAGCGCTGCTGCCGAGGGGAGGGTGAAACCGAGCCAGGCTGCGAACAGGCCGGGCAGGCCGGCCGCCATCAGGCCGATGCTCGCCGCGACCTGGCTGCTCGCCGGCCCGGGCAAAGACTGGCAGAGCGCCACGATGTCCGCAAATTCGGTCTCGCCGAGCCAGCGTCTTTTGGCGACAAACTCTCCGCGGAAGAAGCCGAGATGGGCGATCGGGCCGCCGAAGCTCGTGCAGCCGAGACGAAGGAAGATGCCGAGGACGGTGGCCGCTCGCGCCGTGTTCATCGTGCCCTTCCGTGAGGCGATGCCTTGCATCCGCCGGCGGGAGAGGCCAGAGCCTCTCCTGCCAGCGCCCGCAAGCGAAAAGGATGCCCGGAAGCAAGATGCTGTATCGGAACGCCCCTCTCTGTTCGCCGCCCCCTCTCTATTCGCTGGATCGTGCTCCGCGCATCGCCGGCGCGCGGCGCCAGCGCCGCCCGATAACGGAAGCAGCGCCTTCCTGCCATCGCCCCTCCCGAGAACAGTGTCGCTGAATGCACGCTTTCGTCGATCGTCTCATTGCCATTGCGTCTGATCACGCCTTGATCGCCTATGGCCTGGGGCTGGTGATGGCGGGCGCCGAGGCTTTGCCCGTGATCGGGGCGCTGGTGCCCGGCACGGCCGTCGTCGTCACCCTCGCCGCCCTGATCGCCGCCGGGGCGCTCGAGTTTTGGCCGCTGACCGGGGCCGTGGTGCTCGGTGCCGTGCTCGGGGACGGGTTCGGCTATTGGCTCGGCCGGCGCTACAAGGACGCCGTCTTCCGCCTCTGGCCGCTCGGCAATCATCCCGAGATCGCGGAGCGCGGAGCGGCCCTTTTCCATCGCAGCAGCGAGACAAGCGTCTTCATCGGGCGTTTCACTCCTGGCGTGCGCGCCGTGGTTCCGTTGTTTGCCGGGATCCTGGCGATGAAGCCGGCACGATTTTTCCTGACCGATATTGCCGCGGCCATCCTCTGGGCGGTCTCGCACATTCTCTTCGGGCTCTTTCTCGGCGCATCGCTCGAGCTGCTCGGCGCAGTGGCCGGCCGGCTCGCTGCGCTCGCCCTGCTTCTGATCCTGCTCGCTTACGCCGTCATCTGGGTTTCACGGTGGGCGATGCATAGCTTGCCTCAGGCCCTAGGCCGACTTGCCGAGCCCCTTGCCGCCTGGGCCGCGCGCCGGCCTGGCGGTCCGCAGCGTCTGCTCGCCCGTGCGCTCGCCACCGATCGGGCCGAAGCGTTCGGCCTCGCTGCCATGGCCGGGCTGATCGTGGGCGGTGTCTGGCTTCTGCTCGTGGCGGTCGAGAGTGTGCTGGCCGGCAGGCCCATAGCCCGACTCGACGAGGTCGTGATGATCGGGCTCAGCTCTCTGCATGCCGATTGGGCCGATGCGGCGATGCGCATCTTCGCCGCCACCGGCAGCACCACGGCGCTCGGCCTGCTCGGTGCCGGTGTGCTCCTCGTCCTCGCGATCGAGCGCCAATGGATGTTCGCGCTCTCCTGGATCGTCGGCCTTGCCGCGGCACTCGCCCTCGGTTTTCTGCTCAGCCTGCTGCCCCATCCGACGCTGCCGCCGGCGACCGACCTTGCAGGCCTGCCGGGCCATAGGGACGCGATGGCCGCGGCTCTCGCCTATGGGCTGGTGGGCCTTTTCATCATCAGGGCCACCGTGCCCGGGTTGGGGCCGGCAATCGCGAGCGGGTTCAGCCTCGTCGTGGTGTTCGGCGCAGCCGCGCGGCTCTATCTCGGCTTCTCGGTATTTTCGACCGAGATCATCGCGATCGCTTTCGCATTGGCCTGGCTCGGCCTGGTGGGGTTTGCCGCCCAGCTCCGCCGCCCACCCCCGGGGCGGGCGCTACCGATCGCCCTGGTTACACTTGCAGTGCTGGTCGCCGCCGTCGGCGCCCAGGCGGGGGGCTATGACCTCGTGCCGCCCCCTGTTCCGCCGCCGCCTGCGCCAGTGCTGGAAATGGCGCTCTCGGAATGGCGGGACACCGGCTGGGCGAGCCTGCCGGGCAACCGCATCGGGCTGCTCGGCAATCTTGCACAACATTTTGTGTTGCAGTGGGCCGGACCGCTGCCCGCGCTCGAGCAAGCGCTGGCAGCGCAAGGCTGGCAGCCGCCGCCGCCCTGGGGAGTCCAGAGTGTGCTGGCCTGGCTTGCGCCCACCATCGACCCGGGAGCTCTGCCGGTTTTGCCGCGCTTCGCGGACGGCAGGTCCGAGGCGCTCGTCCTCGCGCGCCCGCTGCAAGGCAATCACGCCCCACCAATGCGGCTCGTGCTCCGTCTCTGGCCGAGCGATGCCGTGCTTCGCGCCGGAAACCGGCGGCTGCCGCTCTGGCTCGGCGTGATGTCCGAGGAACGGTTCGTCCGCATCGCGGGCGCGCTCACCATCATCCGCTCCGGGCGCGCCGCCGAAGCACAGCTCGCGGCACTGGCGACCCACCTTCCGCATGCCGCGGAGGTGCGCGAGAACATGGTCCCGTCGGGGCCCAGGCGGCCGGCGGCAGGCGTGGTTGTGCTGCTGGGCTGGGCCGATGTGCCGGCCGGGAAATCTCCTTGATCAGGGGGGGCCGTCCGATCACGACTGATCCCCGATACGTTTTTTTGGGTTGACGACGACCTGGCATTTCCCACGTCCGTTCGATGGGTGCGTTCCCTGGGACGCGTCACCATCCGGGATCGCACGGGAACCGAAGGAAAATGTGCGATGAAGCTCACATCCGAGCAGGTCGAACGAACGCTCGATCAATTCGAGGCGAAGGTCATTCCGGAGGATCATCCGGCTGTACCGGAGCTTACGAGGATCTTCGGCGATCACACCTATTTCCTTGACGATACCGGCCTTCTCGTGGTCGAGGCGGCGGAACCGGGAGACGAAGGAAACGTCCTCAAGGTCGCGGATTGGGAGGATGCGAGCCGGACCGTGCTCGCCTGCCATTCGCCGGAGCCGACCGGGGTCGTGGTCGTGCTTGAAGAGGATGGTCTCGCCGACGAAGAATAAGGCCGGCGGCGTCTTTTTTTCAGGGCCCAGTGGTTGCCTGAGTGGTCGCCTGAACGATCGTCGTCGCGTTGGTCGCCTGTTCGCCGTCATCGACGAAGAGCGTGTCGCCATGGCGAACCAGCCGGACTTCCATCGCCGGCTCGCCCGCATCGCGCGGAGACGAGAGCGTGATCGATTGCTCGGGCGTCAATGTCGCGATGAAACGCACAATCGTGGCGGTTCCGCCGGATTGCAGTGTCGCGACCACGCGGTATCCCGCAGACTCTACAGTATAATAGACGATGCCGGTGGCCGTGCCGAGCGTGAAGCTCTGGGCCTCGATCGGTTTGAGCCCGTCGGCGTAGGCACCGCCGGCAGTGAGCAGCGCAACGGCGGCGATCGGCAAAGCGAAGCGGCCAAACATGATGATCCCCCCCGGGTGATCCCCCGTTTGCAGGACAGCGCGACATCTGATTCGACGATGCCATGAATCTTCAACGAAAATAGGGCCGCCGTCTGTGATCCAGGCCACAGTTTCGTCCGTGCGAGCGATCCCATCCCGCTCGAGAGTTTCGGTCAGCCCGGCTCGGGTGTCTTGGTGCGGAAAAGCAGCGACCAGCCCTGCACGTCTTGCAGCATCGCAAGCGCCAGATCGTGCAGGGCCGCGCCGAGTGAAGAAGCGGCGAGCGGGCGGGAGGGATCGATCGCCTCGATCTCCTGCTTCGTCTCTGCGAGCACCCGCAGCATCCGCGCAGATTGCAAGTGGAGAAGATCGAACTCGGCATAGGCGCGCAGGCTGACGAACCCGGCGGAGAGTGCGGCGAGCGCGGTGCAGACGAAGCCGACCCAGCTCGCCGTGCCCGAGCGTTCGGCAGCGGCGAGCGTGCCCTGCAGCAATGCGTGCACCATGACCCCGAGCTTGAGGCTGACGAGCGCGAAAGTGGCGCCGAAGGCGAGCTCGCCGAGATCGACGAGTCTTCGTGCCGCGATGCGGCTGCGTCGCGCCCGGCGTTTGTGATAGTCGGTCTGGGTCGCGATCACCGTCTCACCGATATGACGGGCACGCGGGGCATGTTCGGCAATGGCGCCGTGCGGCACCGCCGCCCCGCGCATCATCGCCGTGACGTACCAGGCGACCCATGCGTCCCTCGGTGGCCCGTTCTGCTCGGGGTCGCGGGCGAGCTCGGCCACCTGAGCGATCGGCAGCGACCAGCCGAGGCGGGCGAGCATCCGCTGCTTGCGACAGAGTTCGGCCAAAAGCCGATAAGCGATCCACCGCTCATGCCAGCGCCTGAGCTCGCTTGCAACGACGATGCCAAGGATGGCGAGCAGGGCGGTGAATTCGATTGCCCCGGCCGGCAGGCCGAAGAAACGGGGAGAGGCGAGTGCGAGGCCCATCGCCGAGACCGTGAGCGCGGCCAACGCAATGACCAGCACGTAGGAGGAGCGGTAGCGGTCCGTGTATTTGCTGCCGTACCGGTCGGCGGCTTCGTACATTTCCCTCCAGGGGCGCTCGACATCATCATCGGGTTCGGCTGGGCCCTTCGGGAGCACAAGAGACGCGGTATCGTGCGCGATATCGTGCTCGGTATCGTGCTCTGGGGCGATGCGGTCGAGAACCCACGAATAGAGGCGCCAAGGGCGCGGCCGAACGCTTTCCTCGGCTTCGGCGAAATAGGCGGAGAGAGGGGTGCGGGATGGAAAGAGACGCGCAGAGAGCCAGTGCGCGGCCGTGCCGATCCTCGTGTGATGATAGGATCGACCCGGTGCCGGCGGTACGATCGCGGCACGGAGCAGAGCATCGAGCGCCGCCTCCGCCGCGGCGCCGGACGGAGCGGCTGTCGGGCGCTCCAGAGCCATCGGGTCGAGCAGGAGCCGGGGGGCGGTCGCGGCCGCCGGATCGATCCACCACACCGGGACATGGCTGCGCACGGCATAGCGTACGATCTCCCCTGTGCCGCCGGGCTTGCCATGATCGCCGTCCCAGATCGCGATCAGAAGGTCCGAATTGCGGGCGACGAAACGACCGCCCGCCCGGTACCCGGCCTCGGCGTCTCCGTCACGCTTGCCGTCAAGGGCCAGCACCGCAGGACGGCCATCTTCCGCCCTGGCAGCAGCGAGCAAGGTATGGAAGGCCTGCGCGTCCCCTGTGAAGGTCTTTTCGTATTCATCAGTGGCGAAGGGGAGCGGCACTTCGAGCCGGACTCCCTCGGCAAGCGCCACTTCGGCTGCGATCCGGTCGGAGCCTTCGGCAAGCGGAGAAAAGAGACGGATGAGCGGTTCGGCGGGTGTGTAGGTTGCCTGCACGGACCGCTCTCCGGCCATGACCTCGATCCGCTCTCGTACGCGTCGCATCACGAGAGCGACCGCTTCCCTGAGCGCCGGAAGCGAGGCCGGATCGAGCTTGTTCGGCCGTGCGCCGGTGATGCCGAGACGAAAGGCGAGCCGGGGACGGGGCGGGGGTGATGTCACGGCGCGGATGCTGCGCTGGGGAGGGCGTTCATGGAATTGCGAGAGGGTGCGGTATCCACCCAGGCTTCGACTGCGGCGGCGGCGCGCGGGAACTTCGCGGCGATATGCTGCAGATCCGCGGGCACCGCGGTCTCGAGGCCGCTTGCATGGATGGCGAGCGCAGCATTTTCGGCCATTGCCTCGGCCATTCCCCAGGCGGCCTCGTCGGTGACGTCGATCTCGAGGAGCGCGATCGCTCCCGGCTCCAGGGGAGGAACAGGCGCACCGGACGAGAGATCGATGCGCTGAAGGCGCCGGACAGTGAGGCCGACCTCACCGGCAATGTGCGGGATCTTCGCCACTGCGCCGAGATTGTATGCGCGCGTGGCGGCGGGCAGCGCCTCCCATGGCACGAGCCTCGGATGGGTCTTCGCCGCTTCGTCGCGCAAGGAACCGAAGCGCCAACCGGCGGCCAGGAGGTCGAGGCACCAGCGATGATGCTCGGCACGAGCCATCGCCTCGATCTCCGCGTCGCTGAGCGCGGCGCCGGGTTCGGGGCCGGAGGCGAGGCGGAGCCCGGCATGACGGAGCTTGACCGGGATATGGTCGGCGAAGGCGCGGCTGGCGCGGCGGAAGCGCTCGGCGAGCTGTTCCCAGGGCAGGGAAGCCGGCGCGCCCGGCTCCCGCTCCGCGGCGAGGAAATCGTCATGCACGGCGCGTGCCATGCGATCCGTCTCCTCATCGAAGAGCTGTGCCGGCCCGATCACGGAAGCAAGATCACCAAAGCCGACAAGCCGGTCCGGGCAGAGCGG
Organism: Acetobacteraceae bacterium; assembly: GCA_030044345.1. GTDB lineage: Bacteria > Pseudomonadota > Alphaproteobacteria > Acetobacterales > Acetobacteraceae > JAKAWQ01. The sequence goes on from JASHVY010000094.1 coordinate 7,262, forward strand.
CCGCGCGGCCATCCGCCCGAGCAGCGCGCTCAATCCGTGCTCCCGCCGGGTGCGGACATGGACGGGGGTGGCGAAGCGCCGCAGCCGGTCGAGCGCCGCGCGCAGGCCGAAGCCAGCCTCGAGCGCGGCATCGTCATCGCCCAGCGCCACGATCACCGCGTCGGGTGGGCGGGACGCGAGATCGGCTTCGATCGACTCCCAGTCGGTTAAGCGGCCGGGCGCTTCCGGTTGACCGAAATGGGCCGGTCTGATCTCGAAATCGAGGGATTGGGGAAGAGCGCGTCCCCAGGGAGCTGCTTGCAGGATGGTCTCGCACGCCTCCGCTTCGCGGTCGTAGCAGAGGACGTTCGCCCGCACGCCCGGCAGCGCGAAGCTCGAGAGGGCGGCATGGCGCAGGATCGCGGCGCCGAGATCGCCGAGCCCGACAAGCACGATCCGCGGGCGGGCACTTGCGATGCGCGTGAAGCTGGCCATGCCGAGCAGTCGGCGCGCCGAGACTTCGGCGGTCCTGAGCGGATGGACAAGGAGTGCCGGGTC
>JASHVY010000095.1 GCA_030044345.1 Acetobacteraceae bacterium
CTGCCTCCCGGAACCAGCGTGATCCCACCGGCTGGGATACTCCGGCGCGTGTGGCCGCATCCTCACTCGAGACGCCCACCGCGATCGCTTGCCAGAACCGAAGCCGGTTCCCGCGCTGGGCCACGCCCGGTCGGCCAGGTGACCGCTCCAATACATGGTGCCGCGCGACAATCAGGATGAGAACGGGCCGTCGATCAGGATGAGAATCGGCGGGGTTGTGTGGTGGCGGAGGGCGTAGCCCGTAGCCGGCGCACACTCCGCCGATGGCGCCTTCTCCGGAGGGGCAGCTGATGATCGTGGCCGGACGGACAACGACGATGGCTTCCTTGTTTGCAGAGGATGCCGCGCTTGCCCGGCCGTCACGTCACCGATCGTCAGATGAGGCTGTTCATGAAGTTCCGACAGAACGACACCGTATCGGTTGCCGCGGCCAAGGCGGGGTTCAGCCCCGCGACCGGCTACTGGATCACCGCCGATTCGCAGCTGCCCTCGCGCAAGCAGACACCGCGCGGCCAGCGGCGGCCCGATCCGTGGCGACCATTTTCGAGGCGGAGATCGTGCCGTTGCTCGCCGCCTCGCCCGGCCTGCGGGCGGCCGCGGTCTTCGAGGAGATGCAACGCCGGCATCCCGAACTCGATGCTGGCGTGCGTCGCACGATGGAGCGCCGCATTCGCGCCTGGCGCGCCGTTCACGGACCCGAGCAAGAGGTCATGTTCCGACAGACCCATCAGCCGGGCCGGATGGGGCTGTCGGATTTCACCGACATGGCCGATCTCGGCGTGACCGTCGCCAATGTCCCGCTCGACCATCTTCTCTATCACTTCCGTCTGCCCTGGTCTGGCTTCGCGCATGCCCACGTCATCCTCGGCGGCGAGAGCTTTGTTGCCTTGGCCGCGGGCTTGCAGGACGCGCTGTGGTCGCTCGGAGGCAGTCCGCGCGGGCACCGCACCGACAGCCTCTCGGCCGCGTTCCGCAATTTCGATGCCGACGCCCGCGCGGATCTGACGCAACGTTACGATGCCCTCTGCGCACACTACGGTATGACGCCCAGCCGCAATAACCGCGGTGTCGCTCATGAGAATGGCGCGATCGAGAGTACGCACGGCCACATCAAAAGCGCCTTGCGCGACGCGCTGCTGCTGCGCGGGTCGACCGCGTTCGACGATCTCGCTTCCTACCACCGCTTCGTCGATGAACTCGTCAGCCGCAAGAACCGCCGCAACGCTGCCCGCATCGACGCCGAGCGGCCGCATCTGCAGACGCTGCTCGACCGACGCGGCTGCGATTACGAGGAGACCATTGTCGCCGTCACCTCCAGCAGCGGCTTCACCCTGCGCAAGGTATTCTACACCGTGCCCTCGCGACTGATCGGCCATCGCCTGCGGGTGCGCCTGTACGACGACCGGCTCGACCTGTTCGTCGGCGGCACGCCGCTGATGACGCTGCCCCGCGGCAGGGCCGTCGGAAACGGCAAGCACGGACATGTGGACATGTGGTGGATTATCGGCACGTGATCCACGCTCTGCGCCGCAAGCCGATGGCACTGCTCAATCTCGCCTATCGCGATCAACTCTTCCCGCGCGAGGCCTATCGGCGCAGCTTCGAGCGGCTGATCGAACAAACCGGCGAGCGCCAGGCTTGCCGGGTCACGGCTGCCCTTCTCGCGCTGGCTCACGAGCGGGCCTGCGAGGCCGAATTGGCCGAATCTCTCAATGACGATCTGGCGGCCGGCCGCCTGCCCGACCTCGCGGCGTTGAATGCCCGCTTTGCCCCCGATCCCGCCCGCCTCCCGGAGGTGACCGTCAGTCTCACGCCGCTCGCCGCATATGACGCCCTGCTCGCAGGAGCGGCAGCATGACCGAACCGGCCCAACCGATCGATACGCATCGCTTGACCCTGATCTTGAACGACCTGCGCCTGCCCGCCATCAAGTAGACATGGCCTGACATCGCCGCACGCGCCGACCGCGAAGGCTGGCCTGCCGCCCGCTTCCTGGCCAGCCTCGCCGAAGCGAGACTGTCACCCGGCAAGAGCCTCGACAGCTTCGCTTTCGACGCTGTGCCGATGGTCTCGAAGGCGCACGTCATGGCGATGTGTTCCGGCGATGCCTGGCTGGAGAAAGGCGCCAACCTGATCCTGTTCGGCCCGCCGGGCGGCGGCAAAAGTCACTTGGCCGCGGCGATCGGTCTCGCCCTGGTCGAGAACGGCTGGCGCGTCCTGTTCACGCGCACCTCCGAGCTCGTGCAGAAACTTCAACTCGCCCGCCGAGATCTCGCGCTCGAGACCGCCATCGCCAAGCTCGACAAGTATCATCTGCTGATCCTCGACGCCATCGCCTACGTCACCAAGGATCAGTCGGAAACTTCCGTCCCGTTCGAGCTGATCAGCGCCCGATACGAAAGGCGCCCGATCCTGATCACCGCCAATCAGCCCTTCGGCGAGTGGGGAAAGATCTTCCCCGATGCCGTCATGACACTCGGCGCCGTCGACCGCCTCGTGCATCACGCCACGATCTTCGAGATGAACGTCGAGAGCTACCGCCGCCGCGCCGCCGTCCAGCGCAGGGTGCCTGTCGGGCGCCCGCCCACCCGCGCGACAATCAAGACAGTCGAGCATCCGTCGCCCAGCGACAATCAGACCGGCAACTCTTCCTCCGCCGCGTCAATCAGTTCTCATCCTGATTGTCGCTCGCCTCTCACGTAGATTGTCGCGCTACACCCGTGCCGGGTTCGAACGGATGGTGGCAGAGGTCTGCCTCGGGAAGGTGGATGCGGTCGCCGCCCGCGAGG
>JASHVY010000096.1 GCA_030044345.1 Acetobacteraceae bacterium
AACACCTTCTCGCCCGACTGCGTGACATACATGACGTTCTTCTCCCGAAGCGACGGCGGACCGGCACCTTCGATTCTTGACTTGCTATACCATGGCATGTTGCCCTATTGTTGGACAACAACAAATTCCGGGGGTTGAGCGGCGGACCGAATTGGCATCTAGAGAAGCGATGAGGCAATCGATACAGTTGAGCGCCGAAACAAAGACCAGAGTGGGGTGACCCGAGATCTCCATGCTCTAGGAGTGGCGCGCTGAACGACAGAGTGGACGGCGAGGGTAATCTTGCAACGTTCCTCGCTGCTTTCGATCCCATGTCCGAAGCCGAGTCAGAACGTTACAGCATCGATCTGTCGTGCGACTTTGTAGGCGCGCGTGCGGGATTCTGCGTGCGAGGTCGGCGGGCTGCGTTCTGGAAGTGTTCTGGAAGGCTGCCGAAGCACGGGACATGCTGTTCCCTCTTGCCATCGACGCGCAAGGGACCTGCCAGAAAGCGGCAACGCCTCCACCAATACCACCAGCCTCAGTGTGCTGCGCTATGGCATGATGCGCGACTTGGTGCTCGGCCTTGAAGTGGTACTTCCCAATAGGCAGATCTGGAACGGTTTGCACCGGCCGCTTGAGGACAATACAGGATACGGCCTCAGGCAGTTTTTCATCGGTACTGAGGGTACATTGGGTATCGTCACGGCACCCTGCATGCGGCTGTTTCCCCGACCGACCCAGATGGAGATGACCTTCCTCGCGGTCGAGTCGGCCACATCGGCCATCGGCCTCTGCCAGCAGGCGCGGCGTGATCTGCCCGACCTCATGTCGGCCTTTGAGGGGCTTCCTCGCCGCAGCATCGAGATGTCACCGCAAGTGCTGAACAGCATTCGGGCTTCTCTGCATGCCACCGCTCCATATTATGGACTCATGGAGATATCGGCAGGCCGGCTGGTAGACCCCCGGGACGTCATAGGGCGGCTTCTCGGCAGCGCGTTCGAGCGTAGGACGATGTTGGATGGCGCGATGGCAGCCAACTTGACCCAGTTGCAGACAATCCGTTGGCTCCGAGAGGGAATCGTTGAGGCGCAGGCACGCAGGGGCCGGCACCTGCGCACCGACGTCTCGGTTCCGATCGGAGCGACAGCTTCCTTTCTGGAGGATATGTACGCAGAGGTGATGCGGCAGTTTCCTTTCGCCTATGGTCATCTCGGCGACGGCAACATCCACTTCGGTGTGCTCGCTCCGGAAGGCGTGGGTACAGAGGAGAGGACCGCCTTGTTTTGTGCATGCGAGAAGATCATCTTCACAGCAATTGATCGTTGGAACGGCCCGATCGGCGTCGAACACGGAAGTGTCGTAACGAAGGGGACGGCATTCTTCTCCCTCATGCCGGAATCCACTCTCGCAATGCAGGCGCGGGTCAAAGGGGCGTTCGACCTACGGTTCCTGATGAATCCAGAGCGGATTCTCGAGCCAGTTGCTGATGAAAGCCAGGAACGATGAAACTCGGCACGATCGGACGGACGCCGCATCTCGCGTCGCGGGTCGCGGAGTGGATCCGGCGCGAAATCGATGCGAAGCGGCTGACGCCGGGCTCACGGCTGCCGACCGAGCAATTCCTGGCTGCCAATTTCGGTGTGAGTCGCAATGTCGTTCGTGAAGCGATCGCGGAGCTGCGCTCGGAAGGAATAGTGCAGTCAAGGCAGGGTGTCGGTGCGTTTGTGCTGCGGAGTGAAGCTGTTCCGCCATTGCGCATCAGTCCGGAATTTCTTGCAGATCGACAGGTCTTCGGAAACGTGTTCGAGCTACGTGCCATCCTCGAAATCCGTGCGGCTGGACTCGCAGCCTTGCGTGCCAGCCCAGTTCAACTTCGGGCGATTGCCAGCGCCCTCGAGCGGATGAGGCGGGAGGAGAAACGGGTCGATGCAGGGGTCGATGCGGACTTCGAGTTCCACCAGGCCGTGGCACTAGGTACTGGCAACCCGTATTTTGCCCAAGTTCTAAACTTCGTCTCGGAGCACATGCGGGAAAGTATCTTTGTCGTGAGACGGAACTCAAGCGCTGGTGCCAAAAAGATTATCGAAATCACCATCCGCGAGCATGAGGCGATCAATCGGGCGATTCAGGCACGCCAAGTTGTAGAGGCACGTCGGGCCATGGCCGTCCATATCAGGAATGCTGCTGGTCGGCTAGGGTACGATATCGCTATCGACGAAAATTTATAGCGTATTCGATACGATTTTCTAAAAGTGATAACCATCAAAGTGTCGAAGATCCTATGATACTGGACGCCCAAAAGGCCGACTTTCGCGGGGGCTGAAAAACCTTGCATTATCAGTTCGATAATCTGGCGCCGAAGAGTCGGCCTTTCCGGCGGTCGGCATGAGATGGACGAAGGTCGGAAGGCAATAAGTTAAGGTTGTTGCCATTTCGAATGGAAACGACTGCTGTCTTTGCTGTTATGAATGATGTTTGCGTTCAAGAGTTGAAGTCGTAATTGCTTGTACCCCATGAGTAATGGGGTCATCATGAAAGACGACGAGGTCGCGCAAGGGAGGAGGCGTAGCCACCATGCGTCGGTCAGCCGTCGGTCAACCGGCTCTGATACATGGATTGGCTACTTTCTGAACTTCGTTCGGGGCTCGCCAAATGCCAGCGTGATCGCTTTTCGCGCCATTGAAAGCACCAAGTGGCGACTTTGGCACGGCCGCTGGCAAGTTTGCCTGATTAAGCTTGCTTCGCCTCTGCCTCTCTCGACGGTACTTCCGAGACGCCATTTCGAAGGCACTATTTCGACTTCAGACCGAAAAATGACTCAATTCCGATCTCTGTCACGACATGGCCTGCCCATGCTTTTGCGTGCACTCGGGCCTTCCCCATCGCCCGTTTCCTTTTCCTCTCATCGGCCCGACCGTGTTACTCCGCCCGGGAAAAGGGCGTGCCATTCCCAAAGTACGGATGATCCGGCCGATGCCCACGTGGACGTCTCCCCGTACCAATCATTGGCAGCCAGCGCAGCCCCCGAGCAAGCCCTCACAATAAATAACGAAGAAAATGACGAAGACCGTCAAATTGCCCAAGCAATCACTCTTCCAACACGGCGATGGCACGGACCGGCGAGCCGGATCCATTCACGATCGGCAGAGGCATGACAGTCAATCGGCAGACAGGAGGCAGATGCCCGAGATGCGCGAAATTCTCGCCGACCAAAACTCCCGCGCCAAGCAGGGCACGATGCGCGGGAAACGCGGAGCTACCGAAGTGATCAACCGACAGGCAATCCGAGGCGACAAGGCGAACACCATGTGTCGCGAGCTTGGATGCCACTTCACCGGACAGGCCGGGCCAATTTTTCAGAAACGCGGCTGGATCAGTGTCCCAAAATCGATCCCAACCGAAATGAAAGGCGATCGCATCGCCAGGACGAATCGGCCCGTGACACTGCTCCCACGCCTCAAACCTCTCCAACTCCACGCAAGAGTCGGGCGTGATATCGGTGCAAGACAGGGTCAGGAGGCGTCCGAAGAACCGGGCTGAGTCTACCTGCTCGACAGTAAGACCGCCGCGGATGAAGTGCGACGGAGCATCGACATGGGTGCCTGTGTGCTCGCCAAGCGACAGGGTGTGCCAGGAGCTTACGTCGCCCCGGTCCAGCGACTGCCCGATGCACTGACAGAAATGGGGGTGTCCCGGCCAGACCGGGACGTCCGCCCGAAGCGGGTGCGTGAGGTCGATCAGTGTCGCTGACCCGGCCGCCGCGAACATCTCACTCAAAGACATGAACGCCTTCCTATGCCCTTGCCCGGGCGTGGGGCACAAGGGCAACAATCGCGATGATTAGAACGCCTGTGAGAAACAGCCGCACGCCTGCCTGGAAGCGGAATGTGTTCAACATGATCCCGAGCAGATTGAAGAACAGTGCGGCTCCCCAGATGCCGATCGCGTTGGCGTCTCCGCCCGCGACACTGGTGCCGCCGAGTACCACTACGGCAATCGACTCCATCAGATAAATGTCACCCATGTTGAGCGCAGCGCCGCCGGTGAACCCAGCGAGCAGATAGCCCGCGAGCGCTCCGAGTCCGCCGCATAGCGCGTAGGCCCACAGTCGCACCCATCCCACCTCGACTCCCGCGAGATATGCCGCGCGCTCGCTCTGTCCCGCGGCGAGAAGGGAACGGCCGAAGACGGTGCGCCGTAGCACAACCATCACGATGAGTGTCAGCACGACGACTGCGCCCGGCAGAATCGGAATCCCGGCAGCACGGAAGGTGGTAGAGGCAGCGAGAACCGGCGGGGGTTTCAGCGTCGCCTCGCCGCCGAAGTCGATTGCAAAGGATTGGAAGACGAAGCTCCAGGCGAGCGTCGCGATGATCGGCGGCAGGCGCAGCAGAGCGATCGCCGCGTAGTTGAGCGCGCCCGCGACGACCCCGACCCCGAGTGCGACAGCGAGACCGAGGAAGACGAGTCCATCGCTTTCATGCATGGCGCTCATTGCGAGATAGGCTGCTAGCGTCATCACGGAGGGAATAGAGAGATCAATGTTGCCCGGTCCCGACGCGATCACCAGCATCTGTCCGGTCCCGACGAGAACGCTGAATGCCGCGAAGGCGACTGTCGCTACAAGCGTGCCTCCGGCACGGGATGGTCCGGTCGCCGAGATCGTTACGATCCACAGCGCGAAAGCGACGATGAAGCCGTAGCTCCAGGGGGGCAGAAGTGGACCGATCCGCACGGTGCTCATTGCGGCACTTCCCGCAGGAGCACGCGACCGGCGAGGATGAGGAACAGGATTCCGCCCTGAGCGCCGACTTGCCAGGTCGGCGAGACCTGCAGGAAGCTCAGCAGTGAGCCTGCGAGGGAAAGGACGAGCGCGCCGGCCACAGTGCCAACCGGCGAGACGATGCCACCGGTGAACGATCCGCCGCCCAGGATCACCGCACTGACACCGATCAGCGTGTAGGCCGGCGCGATGTTGGCGTCGCCCGAGGTCGTCAGTCCGGTCAAGGTGAGTCCGGCCAGGACGCCGAGGCCGCCTGCCGCCGCGTAGACTGCAACCCGGATCGCGACGACCGACCAGCCGGCCCGAGCGGTCGCTCGCGGGTTGTCGCCAGTGCCGCGCAGGATGGTGCCGTAGGAAGAACGGGTAATGACGAGATGGCCCGCGAGCGCGACGACGATTGCCGCCCAGATGGGCAGCGGCAGCAAGGGAGGGCGCCAGTCCATGAATCCGCTCAGCCAGCCGGGCGCGAGGCCGCCGGGCGCAGGCAACAGCATCACCGCGGCGCCAAGCCAGATAAACGACATGCCGAGCGTTACGACGATCGATGGCAGCGCGCGAAGATGGATCAGCAGCCCAAATGCCGCATAGGCGAGCACGAGCGCGACATAGGCGGCAACTGCAAGCCCTGGGTTATCCGTGAGAAAGAGCGCGGTGATGCAGGTCACCAACCCGACGAAGCTCCCGTTCGAGAGATCGATGTCGCCCAGCATGATGATGAGCATCTGGCCAAGGGCTGCGAGGATCAGCGGAGTCGTCAGCTTGAACAGAAGCGTGAAGCCGAAATAGCTGAAGACCGCCGGCCGTATGTCGATGATGACGGCAAGCATGACGATGAGCGCGGCGAAGGGCAGCCCGGCCTCGGCGAGGCTGCGCCAACGCTGCCAAGGCGGCGCAGCCATCGTGACCGCGGATGCCTCACCCATCCCGTCCTCCGAAGGATGTTTCGAGGATGCGCGCCGGCTCGATCTCCGCCCCGAGCAGTTCTGTCCGTGCCCGCCCCTCGCGGAAGACATAAAGGCGGCCGCAATTGGTCAATTCTTCCACCTCGGTCGTGTACCAGACGAAGCAGCGTCCCGCCTCGGCCTCGCGCCGAATCAGCTTGTAGACCTCTTGCTTCGTGTTCACGTCCACGCCGCGCATCGGGTCGTCGAGCAAGATGATTTCAGCATCGGAAGCAAGGGCGCGCGCGAATAGCACCTTCTGCTGGTTGCCGCCGCTCAGGCTCAGCATGGGGGTATCGATGGATGGCGCCTTGACCTCCAGCCTCGCCACCCATTCCCGTGCCAAGTCGCACTCAGCCTCCCTGCTGATGAGGCCGATACGCCGCAGGGTCCGGATGCTGCGGATGGTAAGGTTTTCGGCGATCGACCAGAGACCGAACACTCCTTCTGCGCCGCGATCCCCGGCGACATAGGCGACCGCTGGCCCTCGCCCTTGCCGGTGTCGATGCCGGCTGTAGGCGTAGAGCGCGCGCAGCCTCTCGCGCTGGCCATGCCCATCCAGGCCCGCGAAGCCGATGATCTCGCCCGGCGCCGCGTGGATCGCGAGATCCAACGAATCGCGCCCGGGCAAATCGACGACCGGGGGACGACCAGCGACCTGCGCAGCCGCCGAAGCAGGCAGGTGCGGCGCCTCGATCGCGCCCATGAGACCAACCAGCGTGGGTCGGGAGAGGCGAGCGACTGGGCGCTCCGCGACCACCTTGCCATCCACCATGACGGTCGCGCGCTCGCACACCAGCAGGATCTCGTCCAGCCGATGCGTGATGAGGATGCAGGCGATACCACGCTCTGGCAGCCCCTTCACATAGGCGAGAAGCTGCGATGCCGCCTTGTGCCCCAGCGCGGAAGTGGGCTCGTCCAGGATGATGCAGCGCACCGGCGCGTCTGTCTCTGTGAAGGCGCGAGCGACTTCAGCCATCTGCCGTGCACCGATCGGGAGTTCGATCGCGCGCGTCTCGACAGACAAGCCGTGGCCGGGAAAGATCATGTCCAGTTGCTGCCGGATCAACGTTCCGGCCCTGCGCCGCCAACCGGGTCCTCGCAGCGAGCGGTGAATTACCCGGGTGTTTTCCGCGAGCGTCAAGTTGCCGCAGAGAGAGAGTTCCTGAAACACGCAGCGCAGCCCGTGTCGCTGCGCTTCATGCGGGCTCCATTCGCCGACCGCCTTCCCCGCGATCGTGAAGTCGCCACGACTCCGCTGCACTGTGCCAGCCAGAATGTTCATGAGTGTCGACTTGCCGGCGCCATTATGACCGACGACGCCTACGATTTCCCCAGGCGCAACCGCAAAGTCGACACCGCGCAGGGCCTGCACGGCGCCATAAGATTTCGCAGCACCGCGCACTGCAAGATACACGCCCGGCGGCGGGGGTGGAGCACCCTCGTCACCGGGCGGCACCAGGTCCATCCCTATTTCGGCGCAGGAATACCAGGAATGGGCTTATGGTCGGCGTTTGCGTCGATGATTGCGACGGTCAACGCCTGCGAGAAATCAGCATCGGCCACGCCACCGTCCGGCACCTTGGCAAGCCAAGCGTCGAGATCATCCTGGTGGATTTGAAGCAGCGGCACCTGCACAAATTTGGGGACTTTCTTCCCAGCCAGGATTTGCTGCGCGACCCAAAACGCTGCCTGCGACACGCTCGGCGTGGCGCCGAGCGAGATCGTCTCGTAGCCTTCCGCGGCACGCTCCTTCTTCCAGAGCGCGAGCTCGTCCTGCCGGTTGCCCATAATGATGATCGGCAGCTTGCGCCCCGCCGCCTCGAAGGCCATCGCCGCGCCGTACCCGTCACCACCCTGGGTCAGCACGCCGCCGATCGTGGGCAATGAGGGCAGGATGCCCGCGACCTCCTTCTGCGCCACGGTCGAGGTCCATTCACCGTAGACTTGGCCAACGATCTTGAAATTCGGATACTCAGCCAGCGCCTTCTCCACGCCGGCATGCAGGCGTTTGTCGAATCCGTCGCCGGCAAGGCCACGGATCTCCAGAAGATTGGTCGGTTTGGTCCCGAACCGGCTGGCGAAATAATTCATCTCCGCCTGGCCGTAGGTGTCGAGGTCGTAGTCGACGCGGTAAGCGCAGGGCTCGGTGACACCGCTCGCAAAAGCGACAACGACGATCCCAGCATCGCAGGCATCCTTGACCGCTCCGTTCAGCGCCGTGTCGGACCCGGCCAGGATGATGATCGCATTGTATCCCTGCAGGATCAGATTCTGCATCTGGGAGGCCTGTTCGGTCACCGACGCATTGGAGCTGACGACAGTATAGCCCTTGATCTTTCCCTCCTTGACCGCCTGCGCGGCGGCATCCTGGAAGTCCCGGATCATCACCTGCCGGAAGGAATTGCCGGCGTAGGAGTTGCTGAAGGCGATCCGTATCCTGCTTGTATCGCCGGTGGCGATGCCGTCCGCTCGGGTGATGCTGGCGAGCATTGGGACCAGGGCCAAGCCGAGTACCAGGGCAGCTCGCCACTTTCTCCAAGCGTGTCGCATTTTGTTCATGGAAGATCCTCCGGTTGTTGAACAGTTTTGTTCGCAGGGACGGTTAACACCGCGGACGCCCCCGGGTCCCGCCGTATCAACTCGGTAGTCCGCGCAGCCGAGACGCGGCAGCAATCAGGCCGCGGACCTCCGCGAGGCCCTTGAGTCGGCCGATCGCGGAGTAGCCCGGGAAAGCGTTCTTGCCGACATCGTCGAGAAGTTCATGACCGTGATCGGGACGGAACGGGATCCGCCAGCCCGGATCGCCTGCAGCTTGCCGGCGCGCCTGCTCCTCGAGCAATGCGATGACGACGGCCACCATGTCGACGTCGCCGCCCAAATGCTCGGTCTCCATAAACGAGCCGTCCGGTTCTTTGCGCACATTGCGCAGATGGGCGAAGCCGATCCTGTCAGCGAAGCGTCGCGCTATTTCGGGCACATCGTTGGCGGCGCCCGCTCCGAGCGAGCCGGTGCAGAGCGTGAGCCCATTGGCCGGCGACGGGACGGCCTCGAATAGCAGGCGGAAATCCTCTGCGCCCGAGAGGATCCGCGGCAAGCCCATGAGCGGGCGCGGCGGATCATCGGGGTGCCAGACGAGACGTACACCGCATTCATGCACAGTCGGGATGACTGCCCGCAGAAACCGGACCAGATTGGCCCGCAAGGCCGCTGCGTCGATTCCGGCATAGCGCGCCAACATACGACGCAGACCTGGGATGTCGTAACGATCGAAGGCGCCCGGCAGCCCAGCCATGATGCTCGCAAGCAAGACATCCCGCTCGCCTTCGGAGGCGCGAACATGCCAGTCCCGGGCCCGCGCCAGCACGTCCGGGGTGTACTCTGCCTCCGCCCCCGGCCGCTTCAACATGAGCCAGTCGAAGGCCGCGAACTCGTGCTCGTTGAAACGCAGCGCGCGTCCGCCGCCAGGCAGCACATGGCGTAGCTCCGTCCGCGTCCAGTCCACCACCGGCATGAAGTTGGTGCAGATGGTCCGCAGGCCGCAGACAGCAAGATTGCGAATCGATTCCTGATACGCAGCGAGCAGCGGGCCGAGATCACCTTCCCCGAGCTTGATTCGCTCATGGATTGGCAGGCTTTCCACCACGGTCCAGCGTAGGCCGAGTGATGGATCAGCTTCGATCAGCGCCTTGCGAGCCTTGATCGCAGCGACGGACCAGACTTCGCCATATGGAATCTCGTGCAGCGCCGTCACCACGCCGCCGGCGCCCGCCTGCCGGATCGCCTGCAGCGGCACTACGTCATCCGGGCCGAACCAGCGCCAGCTCTGTTCCATATCAGGCCCTTCCCATCATTTGGCCAGCGTCGCCTGGTAGAGCCATAACATTACGACGAGAAATCGATCTGCCCCTTGATCGTGCGCCGCAGCGCGCGCTCGACCAGGTCGAAAGCTGCGCAAGCCTCGCGTGCCGGAAAGGTCCCGGCGATCATCCCCACGATTTCCTGCCGGGTCGACGACCACGCGATCATCCGCCTGCACCGCTATGGCGCCGGGCCCGACCGCGTCGACGATCCGGGCGAATTCGCATCCGATCAGGCGGGATAGCAAGCGGAGAAGTCGGTGCCGTGCAGGATGTGCTTGTCGGAGCCGCGGATACCGGCGCGGACAATCCGCATGCACACCTCGTCCTCTCCGGGTTCCGGCAACCGCACCCCGCACGCACGTCCAGCACCTCGAGCACTGCGACTGCGACCTGGACCATGCTCCGCCCTCCCTCGAGCATCGGTCGAACCTTGCGTCTGCCGCCTCATAGCCTATATGTCGACTAGTCGACAAGATGAAGAAAGCCAAAAAGGGCGCCCGCCTGCCGAAGCGATTTGCCTTGCCCATCCCTGCGCCGCTGGATCCACAAGCCATCGCCCGTGAGCCACAGGCGTGCATCACGCCGATCACCGAATCTCGATATTCTCCTGCGGCATGATCAACCCTGACCAATCCACCCGTTCCATCTATGAGCAGATCCGTCGCGACATCGTGACCCTGGTGCTGCGCCCGGGGACGCGGTTGTCGGAGAATGAGTTGGCGATGCGCTTCGGCACGAGCCGGGCGCCGGTTCGCGAAGCGTTGATCCGGCTCGTTGAAGACGGGCTGATCGTCGTCCGCCCACAAAGGGGGTCCTATGTCAGCCGAATCTCCGTCGCCGCCATGGAGCAGGCGCGCTTTGTACGTGAGGCACTGGAGGTCGCGATCATCCGGCGGGCGGCGGAAGTCGGGCTCGCGCCCGAGGCGCGCGCGCAATGCGAGGCTGCCATCGTTGCGCAAGAGAAGGTGCGGGACGATGCACTCCGCTTCACCGAGGAGGACGACCGCTTCCATCGCGGTTTTGCGGAAGGCACCGCGCTCACCGGCATCTGGGCGATCATCGAGCGCGAGAAAGTGCAATTCGATCGCGTGCGGTTCCTCAGTCTTCCGTCGGTCACGCCCACGGAGCTGCTGATTGCTCAGCACCGCGCCATCCTGGAGGCCGTACTGAGGCGGCGCCCGGACGCCGCAGAGAGGGCAATCCGCCGTCACCTTCATGAGGTGCTTGCGATCGTCCAATCTCTGGCGGAGCGGCATCCGGAGTTGATCGGGGAAACGGAACTGCGCGCGCCAACTGGCGGTGCGGCCCGAAAAGCGTGATCCGGATGAGCCGTTGGATGAGGCAGCAGGATTCGTCTATTCAGATCTCTCCACGCCGCTTCAATCCTATCCGCACGCAGGTCTCATCATTCCAAGCTTCCACCAAAGACATGGCGGCTCGAGATCTCAAGTTTTGGTGAAGTTTACGGATCGCGGGAGAGGCCCCGCGAAGCCAGCGCCGAAAGGTAGCGCTGCCAGCGGTCCGCCTGTTCCCGACCCAGAGCGTAGAGGTAGTCCCAGGAATAGATGCCGGTGTCGTGCAGGTCATCGAAGGTAAGACGGATGGCGTAGTTGCCGACCGGCTCAATGCCGATGATGCCGACATGGCGGCGGCCGGGGACGGTCTGTTTCTGCTCGGGGCTATGGCCCTGGACTTCGGCGCTCGGGCTTTCGACGCGCAGATATTCGGCGGGGAGGACGAAGCGACTTCCGTCGTCGAAGATGATCTCGAGCTCTTTCTCGGCACGCCGGAGATGGATATCGGTGGGAAGTGGCAAGGGCTCAATCCCGGGCTCAATCTGCGAACTCAGTCGTCGAGCTTGCGGGCTTCATCGGGCAGCATGATGGGAATGCCGTCGCGGATCGGGTAGGCAAGGCCGGCCTTGCGGCTGATCAGTTCGTTGTGCGCGCGATCGTACTCGAGCGGGCCTTTGGTCAGTGGGCAGACGAGGATTTCGAGCAGCCGAGGATCAACCGGGATCGGACGGGGCGGCGGCTCGGGCGTTGGGTCGGGCATCAGGGATATCAGCTCGCGAGCGGGGTTTCCTCGGTCTCACGACCGGGCGAAGTGTAGGCGTTGAGCTTGAGCAGGGTAAGCAGCGTTTCACCCCGGCTCCGTTCATCGGATGCCTCGAGCAGAGCCTGTTTTTCGGTGGGCGCGAAGGGGCAAAGAGTGCTGAGAGTACCGATAAGATGCTCATCCGGCAGGGATTCGAGCGCCTTCCAATCGGCGCCGAGGCCGCGGGCGGCAAGATAGGCGCGAAGGGCTTCGAGCAAGGGCTCGCGGGCGACGGAGAGTGCGGAAGGTGCGGCAAGATCAGCGGCAAAGGGAGCCAGATCGGCCCGAACACGGCGGTAGCCGCGTTCGGGCGGAAGTTCAGCCAGGACGCGGAAGCGGGTAACGCCGGCCAGGGTGATGAGGTAGCGCCCATCATCGGTTTCGCTGAAAGCAATGAGCCGCCCCAGGCAGCCGACAGCGAAGAGGGCGGGGCCGGATGGGCCGTCCATGTGGGAGGGGTCGGGCTGGATCATTCCGAAGAAACGGCCACGGCCGAGCGTATCCTCCACCATCGCGAGGTAGCGCGGCTCGAAGATATTGAGCGGAAGTCTCGTGTGCGGGAGGAGAAGGGCGCCCGCGAGCGGGAAGACGGCAAACTCCGTCGGCAGATCGGCGAGGCGAGGCGTGAACGCCGGCATGGAGGCCGGGAGCTCAGCGGAAGAGGAAAGCCGAGAGCTTCCGGCGGGCGGCGATGGTGGCAGGATCGTCAAACCCCCAGGCTTCGAAGAATTTGATGAGCTGGAGGCGCCCACCATCGTCGTGCCAGGCACGGTCCCTCCGGATGATTTCGAGCAGCGCGTCCGCCGCCTCTTCGCGCCGGCCGAGCGCGTTGAGGGCGGTGGCAAGATCATAGCGGGCCTCCAGATCGCCGGGGTTGGCGGAGAGGCGGGCCTCGAGGCTCGCGAGGCCGGCCGTGGCCTTGCGGCCTTCTTCGGCAAGGGCAAGGGCGGCGCGGGCGCCGGCGATCTCGGTATGCTCGGCAAGCCGGGCCGGAACCTGGGCGAGAGCGTCCGCGGCGGCCTTCTCGTCGCCGGCCTGAAGCTCAGCACGGATGAGGCCGCCCCACGCCTCGGGGCTTTCCGGGTCGGCTGCGACGGCTTCAGCAAAGAGACCCGCGGCCTCGGCGGCGTCACCAGCTTCGAGGGCTGCCTTGGCAGTGGCGAGGATATCCGCGCTCGGCATGGCGCCGCCCGCCTGCTTGAGCAGTTCCTCGACGAAACGCTTAACCTCGGACTCGGGGAGTGCGCCCTGAAAAAGGTCGGCGATCTGGCCCTGCCAGAAGGCGGCAACGGTGGGCACGGACTGCAGCGGCAGGCCGAGGGTGGCGAGTTGCTGGACCAGGGCGCGGTTCTTGTCGATATCGATCTTGACGAGCTTGAGCCGGCCCCCGGCCGCACGAACGACCTTTTCGAGCGTGGGCGTGAGCTGTTTGCAGGGGCCACACCAAGTGGCCCAGAAATCGACCAGGACGGGAACGGTGCGGGACGCCTCGACGACGTCTCGCATGAAGGATTTCTGATCGCCCTCGATGATCATGCCGGCGGGGTCGGGGCCCCCGGGGGAGCCGGCGGTCGCTTGTGGTTTCTGGCCGATGATGAGGTCCATGAGAAGATCCCGGGTCAAGGGGAGCGATGGCGCATAAATGATGGATTCGGCGCGCCGGACAAGGAGGGAACGTCACGGCAGGGGCAATGTCCGCCGAGCGGGGTTGCTTGCCAAGGCGTCGGTGGTTGCCTAAAGACGGGAACGAGGTCACACATGCGGGCGTAGCTCAGGGGTAGAGCACAACCTTGCCAAGGTTGGGGTCGAGGGTTCGAATCCCTTCGCCCGCTCCAAATTTCCTCAAAGGAAATCAGAGCGATAAAGACGGCCTCCGGGGCCGTTTTTGCTTACCTGGCCTTCGGCTGGATGGCGGGTAAGCGAGAGGCAAGCACGAGGAGACCAATTTTTGACGACCGGCTGGCATTCGCCCCGCCGGCAGTCCTCCATGGACGCGAGCTTCTTCGCGCTGACGCTGATCGAGGTCGGCCCTGATGCGGCGAGCGCATGAGCACCAAGAGCGCCTCCAGCTAAGAATCGCGCTGACCTCACGCCCACCAAGAGCGGATAAGCGATCCAGGTAAGCGGTCTCCGAGACGGTGGCCCGGTGATTGGCTGGCATTGGGCTGTTGGTCAGGTGCCCAGGCTTGCTCATCAGGGTCGGTCGTCTTTTGTGCACATAAGTGCAAATCCTGCCCCCGCAACAGAT
>JASHVY010000097.1 GCA_030044345.1 Acetobacteraceae bacterium
CCGCCTCGGGCTGCTTCATCGACCGCTCGCTCTCCCGTGGCGCCGTGTTCGGATCACGGGTCCGCAGAAACCGCCGGCATACACAAAGATGGACTGCCCGGCCGACGAGACATGCCGATGCGAGTGGCCTGCTGATCCTCTCCGTTCGTCGCGAAAGGCGACGAACTTCGAGGGCAGGACACTGGGGCAAGCCTTCCACGGCAGGCGCCGAGCGGCTTCACCCGCCGCAAGGAAATGCGGCGGGAGGCGGCAAGGTCGTCGACCAGGAATGTCAATGCCATGATTCTCTGCCTCCCTGCCTACCGACAGTGCCGGCCCGGTTTTGGTGCCCCATCCTGGCACCCCCGATCCTGCGACAAGCAGGAGCCAAGCCATTCATACCTTTATAAACTGTAAAAAGCCATCGTGGCGACCCATCACCGCCTCGTTACCTGTTCAGGCTCGTTTGCAAGCCCGTTTGCAGGAACGTCTCCAGAATAACAGGATGCAGCAGGGCAGGGCGGAGGTCTCACAATGTGACGAGCAATCTCAAAATTACTTCACCCCAGAATCTCCAAATGACGCCTCGATTTTCGCGACGGTTTTCGCATCGGCACAGCGCCGACGCGGCTTTTCGCATGCCTGGCCTGCCTCCTTCTTGACTTGAGGAATACCCTCTCCCCAAATCGCACCCGTGAGCAGCCTCGCCCCCGAACTTTTGCGCGCGCACCGCCCCTACGGGCGGCCGCGGGGACGGCCCGGTGGGCGACCCCGCGGGAGGCCACGGGCGTTCGACATGGACGAAGCGCTCGACAAGGCCATTCGGGTCTTTCGCGAACGGGGGTACAAAGCGACCTCCATCGGCGATCTGACCGAGGCGATGGCCCTTGCTTCCGGAAGTCTTTACAAGGCCTTTCGGGATAAGCGCGCCGTCTTCCTCGCGGCTTTCGACCGCTATGCGGAACGCGGCGCCGAACAGCTCCGTCGCATCGCCGATACGCCGAAATCCGGCCGGGAACGACTCAGCGAGGTGCTCGCTTTTTATGTCGAGAATTCGCATGGTCTCGAAGGAAGGCGCGGCTGCCTGGTCGTCGGCAGCGCGGTCGAGCTTGCCATCCACGATCCGGGCGTTGCGGCGCGAGTCAAAGCGAGCCTCGCCAGGAACGAGGCGTTCTTCGCCAACCTGATCCGCGAGGGCCAGTCCGATGGATCGATTTCAGAACGAATCGACGCGGAGGCAACCGCGCGCGCCCTTATCTGCCTGACCCAAGGCATGCGCGTTGTTGGCAAGGCTGGTCGCCCGCCGCCGGATGCGGCGAGCTTCGTCGAGATCGCGATGAAACTCGCCGATTGATTGATTTGCGCAATTTGGAAACGACCGTTCCCGTTTTTCGGAGAAGAAGATGACTGCGATCGCCGCTGCCAGCCCCCGCTTCGAAGCCACGATCTCAAGCCGGATGATCTTCCTGTTCGCCGCTGCCTGCGGATTGATCGCTGCCAATCTCTATTACGCGCAACCGCTCATCGGCCCGATCAGCGCGGCGCTCGGCCTTGCGCCGCAAGCGGCGGGACTCATCGTGACGATGACGCAGATCGGTTATGGCGTGGGTCTTCTGCTGATCGTCCCGCTCGGCGATCTGGTTGAAAATCGTCGGCTCATCCTCATCGTCGTCAGCCTCGGCGCGCTCGCGCTGCTGGCGGCCGCATTCTCGACCCGGCCATTGCCCTTCCTCGCCGCGATGCTCTGTGTCGGATTCGGCTCGGTCGCGGTGCAGATCCTGATCCCCTTTGCCGCGCATCTGGCCCCGGACGCGGCGCGCGGCCGGGTGGTCGGCAATGTGACGATGGGCCTGATGCTCGGCGTGATGCTCTCGCGCCCCGTCTCGAGCTTCGTGACCGCATTCTCCTCCTGGCATGTCATCTATCTTGGCTCGGCCTTTGCCATGGTCGCGCTGGCGCTGGTGCTCGGGTGGGCATTGCCGGTACGCCGGCCCAATGCGCGGCTGCACTATGGCGAGCTTCTTCTCTCCATGGCGGAACTGATCCGGACTACGCCCATCCTGCGCCGCCGCGCGCTCTATCATTCCTGCCTGTTCGGCGCCTTCAGCCTCTTCTGGACGACGACGCCGCTTCTGCTCGCAGGACCTCATTTCGGCTTTACGCAGCGTGGGATTGCGCTTTTTGCGCTCGCCGGGGTTGCCGGTGCGATCGCAGCACCGCTTGCCGGCCGCGTCGCGGACCGGGATTGGAGTCGCCCGGCGACCGGCCTCGCCATGCTGTTCGCGGCCTGCGCCTTTCTTCTCACCCACATCGCCCGCACCGGCTCGCCGCTCTCTCTCGCGCTTTTGGTCGGCGCGGCCATCCTGCTCGATTTCGGAGTGCAGGCGAATCTGGTCCTCGGCTACCGTGCGCTCTTTCTGCTCGGCGCCGCTTATCGCAGCCGCATCAACGGCATCTATATGGCGAGCTTCTTTACGGCCGGCGCGCTCGGCTCCGCGCTCGGCGCCTGGGCCTATGCCGAGGGTGGCTGGCCGCTCGCGTCCTGGATCGGGTTTGCGCTGCCGATCATAGCGCTCCTCTCCTTTGTCGCAGCCGAGCCGCGCCGAATGACGACGGCTTCCCGTTGATCCTCGGGCGAGAGCGTTTAGTCCGAAGAGATAACGTTGTGAGCGTCGCTGCCTGCCCCGCCGTTGCGCGGAATCACATCGACCGTCGCCGTCCGTCCCACCACCAGGTTCACGCCTGCCGGCACATGATCCAACGCAATCCTGACCGGGATGCGCTGCGCCAGCCGTACCCAACTGAAAGTGGGGTTGACGTTGGCCAGCAGATCGCTCCCGCTGACCTGCTCGCGATCGGTAATGCCGCGGGCAATGCTCTGCACATGCCCATCGATCACCTGGCTTTGGCCCAAGAGATGAACGCGAACAGGATCGCCCACCGCAATGTGCGGCAGCCGCGTCTCCTCGAAATATCCGTCCACATAGAAACTGTCGCTGTCGATCAGCGCGAAAACGGGCTGACCGGCATCGACATAGTCACCCGGCCGCATCTGAAAATTGGTGATATAGCCATTGACCGGTGCCAGTACCTCGGAGCGCACGAGATTGAGCCGCGCGACTCCAAGATCCGCGACCGCCTGCTGGTAGGCTGCCGCATCCTCGGCGGCGACCGCGAATCGCTGCTGCTGCTGCTCCGTCGAGACCGAAAGGGTGTTGAGCGAGCCAAAGCGGCTCGCTTCCCGCACCGCCTCATCCGCTTCCGCCCGCCGACTTGCGACCGTCGCCTCCGCCTGCTGAAGGGCAAGGCGAAAACGCTTGGGATCGATGCGAAACAGCACCTGGCCTTTCCGCACCGTCTCATTGTCATGCACCAACACTTCGCTCACCAGGCCGGAAACATCCGTCGTCACCTGCACGACATCGGCCCGCACCACGCCGTCGCGCGTCCAGGGCGCGTTCATGTCATAGACCCAGAGCCGCCAACCTACGAAAGCCGCTGCCGCCACGACCACCAAAGTCACGGTGAAACGCGCGACCTGGCCAAAGAACCGTGCCGCCGCGACGACGCGCCGCCGGTCGCCCATCTCACGCTCGACGCGCGGCGGGCGATCCTCGGCCGGAGCTCTCAGCGTGTCAGCCATGGCGTGGTGGCCGCGACCACTCCTCCGAACACGAGGATGAGCAACGCGAAATCGAAGAGAGGGCGATGCCACACGAACCGATAGACACCGCACCAAGCGAGCGCCCGGCGCAGCACCGCGACAATCGCCATCGCGATCACCAGCGAAACGAGCCCGCGGATCACGAATACGCCGCCGATAGGGATTTCGCCGATCATGCGGGTTGCGCCTCCGTCATGGGCTCCGTGAGCCACGGCGTATAAGGGTCGGCGTTCGGGAAAACCCCGCGGCGGATCCCGCTCAGGCAGCGCAGCAGGTCCGGCGTCGCCGCGATCGGGTCGCGCGTCACCTCGGCGATGGCGCGGTCGATCGCCTCCTGCAATTGCGGGCCAGCCGGCTCGCGCCTCAGGAAATACGCGGCGAGCGCCGCCAGCATGGCGCGCACCGCGTCCCGCCCGGCCTGCGCCAGTCCGTGCATGTGGCTCTGCAGATCGACGATGCTCACCCCGACACGCAGATCCGCCAGCGCGGCCTCGGCGAGCTTGTCCGCCCCCGGCGCGCTCGCGGCCACGCGCGGCACGACGAGGCTCAGCCGGTCCACCAGCAATCCTGCGAAAGCCTCACGAGTCTCGGAATCATGGCTGAGCGCGGCGTGCGCGATGTCCTTCCGGTTGCGGCGAAGCAGCCTTCCTGCCGTCCATTCGGCGCTGACCGAGCGGATGATTCGGATAATGATCGCGGTGGCGGCGAGCCCGACAACGGCGGCGATCCCGTCATTGACGTAAGAGGCGAAGTCACCGCTATAAGCGCTGCTCAGAGCGAGCAGCGTGGCTGAGATGAACGCAATTGGCGTCGCTTTGGCGGCTGTCGCAGGAATACCCGCCAGCAGCCCCAGCAGCAAGTAAGTCGGGGCAAGGGCGAGCATCAGCATCCCGAAGCCGTCCACCTGCGGCAGAATGACGAAAAGATAGACCATATCGATGACGAGCGCGATCGCTACGCCATAGACGAAGGCGGTGATGGCGGGCACCGGATCATCCTGGGCTGCAAAGAAGGCTGTGGCCACCGCCGCGAGCGATGCTGCCTCGGCCCCCTCGGGCCAGGCGGCGACAATCCAGAAGGCCGAAATCAGAGCGATGACACAGGCCGACGCCAGGGCGGAATGCAGCGCCATCAGATAGTCCCGGTGCTGGCGCATATGCACCGTCACGGCCGTGGGCACCAAGAGTACCGGAAGACGCGGTTGACCGAGCCGGACCTGGCGCCGGAGCGCGATAATGTCGTGCAGCAGATCGGCCAGCTCGCGAAGCCGCGCCAGCAGGCCCGTCAGCATGATATCGTCCCAGCTTGCCTTCCCATCGATCTTCGGCTCCAGCGCCTCGATCTCCTGCTTCACGCGCTCGGCCTCCCCGAGATCGCTCGTTCGCGCGGTGCGGACCCATTCGGTCATATGCGCGAGCAATTGCTGCAGCTTGGCTGTGATCGCCCCGTCCTTGCGAAGGATGGAGAGCCTGTCCGCCATGCCGCTCACCACCGGCAAGAGCAGCATCACGCGCTGGCGCAGCAAGGCGACCGGCACGGTCGCGATCTGCAGGTTCGAAGTGTCGTAGCTGAGATGGGTCGCCAACATGCCGATCTCGACGGCATCCCCAGCAACTCGCCGCCGTGCCGCTCTGAGCTCTGCTTCGTTCTCATCACCCGTGAGCACGCCTCGGATCCAGGTCGCGCCATTCGCGAGCCAAGCATCGAGCTTCGCGCCGAGCCCGGGGCCGATCGGCATCGGAAAGACGACGCTGCCGATCACCGTCGTGCAAGCGATTCCGAGGATAATCTCTTCGACGCGGGCCAGCACCACGTCCCAGATCGCGCCCGGGGTATCGACGCTCGGAAATCCGATCAGGGCCACAGTGTAGCCGGCAAGGAGAAAAAAATAGCTACGCGGCGTCCGATCGAGAACGGCGAAATAAATGCAAACTCCGGTCCAGGCCGCGAAGGCCGCGATGAGGAGATTGGGCGTATCGACCAGGTTTGGCACCAGCGCCAGCGTGACGATGGCGCCAACGAGCGTGCCCGCGAAGCGATAGGCCGCCTTCGAGCGCATCGCCCCAGTCAAGGGCTGGGCCACGATATAGACCGTCGCCATCGCCCAGTAAGG
Source organism: Acetobacteraceae bacterium (assembly GCA_030044345.1). Classification (GTDB taxonomy): domain Bacteria; phylum Pseudomonadota; class Alphaproteobacteria; order Acetobacterales; family Acetobacteraceae; genus JAKAWQ01. The sequence continues at coordinate 5,757 of JASHVY010000097.1, forward strand.
CCGGTCGAGGTTGAGCTGAAGTGCGATATAGAGCGCCAGCATTGCGCTCGCGAATGTCTTGATCGAAAAGCTCCAGGCGTGGAGGTTCGGCCAAATGACCGCATCCAGTGTCCCGATTCCGAAGTTCGCTGCATTGGAATGCGAGCGGAACCGGGACACTTGCTCTTTGTTTTCAGTGGCCTGCTTATCCTCTCCGTTCGTCGCGAAAGGCGACGAACTTCGCGGGCAGGACACAAGAGTGTGATGGCCGTGGGTCTGAATCACGCGAGAAAACAATGACCGAAAACGGGATGGATGAGCGCGGGCGATCTCATCCCGTTCTACTCCCGTGTCGGCACCGCCCGATTTCATATTTCATAAGGATCTAACCCGGGGCCCCCACTTCTTGCCTTGCCGCTCTACCATCTCGGTCATCTTCCGCGCCAGTTCTTCGGATGTTGGGGCCTTCCGGGAGAGAATTTCGGCTGGAGGGTCGCCCGCACGGTCCCATGCGTGGTACGCTGGCATGGTCATCGTTTGGCCATATGCCGCTTTCTTTCGGGCTTGATCCGTACCACATTGCGCGCCGTCATGCAGATACATGCGAGCTGTGCCGCCCGCGGCGGCGCAGGCGTATTGCTGCTCGGTCCCTCCGGGACGGGCAAGTCCGACCTGCTGCTGCGACTCCTCGACCATGGCTTCACCCTGGTCGCCGATGACAGGGTGGAGATCATGGACGGCATTGCCTCTGCCCCGCCCGAGCTTGCCGGATTGCTCGAGGTCCGCGGCCTCGGTCTCGTGCGCCTGCCCCGGACTGTGGCAGCGCGTCTTGCGCTGGCCGTCGATCTCGCCGCGCCTCCCGAGCGCCTGCCGCATCCGGCTCGCCATGCCGAGACCGGCCTGCCGCTGATCGCCCTCGACCCGCGATGTCCCTCAGCCCCTGCCCGTGTGGCGCTCGCGCTGGCCTGCGCGCTCGGCCATGTCACCCTGCAAGCCGGAGTCTTGGTTGCATGAGTGCCGAGCCCGCTCCGTCGCGCCTCAGCATCGTCCTCGTCACCGGCCTCTCGGGTGCTGGCAAGGGCACCATTCTTCATGCCTTCGAGGATCTTGGCTATGAGGCGGTGGACAACCCACCGCTTCCCCTCCTCGATTCCCTCGTCAGCCGCAGCGACCGTCCGCTCGCCATCGGGATCGACGCCCGGACCCGCGGCTTCGATGCGGCTTCCGTGCTTGCCGTCCTTACGGCGCTGCGCCGCAATCCGGCGCTTGCCCCGAGCCTCGTTTTCGCCGAGGCCGATGACCCCGTGCTCCTCCGCCGCTATACCGAGAGCCGGCGCCGCCATCCGCTTGCCCCTGCGGGCAAGGTCGCCGACGGCATCGCCGCCGAACGCGCGGTCACTGCGCCCCTGCGGGCCGCCGCCGACCTTCTCCTCGATACCTCGGAGACGACCCCGGCGGCGCTGCGGCGGCTGATCGGCGGCCATTTCGCCTCAGGCGCCGACACCGGCCCGACGATTGCCCTGGTCTCCTTTTCCTATGCGGCCGGCCTGCCCCGCGAGGCGGACCTCGTCTTCGATGTCCGTTTCCTCCGCAACCCCCACTATGTGCCCGAGCTTCGCCCGCTCACCGGCCGCGATCCGGCGGTCGGCGCCTATATCGAGGCGGACCCCGACTTCACCGCCTTCTTCGCACGGATTTGTGATCTGCTGGTCCTGCTCTTGCCGCGCTATCGGCAGGAGGGCAAAAGTTACGTCACGATTGCCGTCGGATGCACGGGGGGCAGGCACCGGTCGGTGCATGTGGCGGAACGGATCAGCAAGGTTCTGGGAGAGGCGGGCTGGCGCGTGGCGACGACACATCGCGATCTCCCGGCATGGATGCCGGCTGCCAGCGGCTCGTCGGAAGGCAACCCGAGGAGGTCCGACAGTCCCGCGATGAGCGATCGGCAACCAATATGATCGGAATGGTTCTCGTCACCCATGGCCGCCTGGCCGAAGAGCTGCGCGCGGCGATGGAGCATGTGGTCGGCGCACAGCGCAACGTCGCCACCGTCTGCATCAGCCCGAATGACGATATCGAGGGGCGGCGGACGGACATTCAGCACTGCATCGAAAGCGTCGATACGGGGGATGGAGTGGTCCTGCTCACCGACATGTTCGGCGGCACACCTTCCAACCTCGCCATCTCCATGATGGAGCGCAAGGGCGTCGAGGTGCTGGCGGGCGTCAACCTGCCGATGCTGGTCAAGCTCGCCAAGGTTCGTTCGAACGAGCCCCTTGCCTCTGCCGTTGTCTGCGCTCAGGAGGCAGGGCGAAAATATATCGCCTCGGCCTCGCACGTTCTGCATGGCGATAAAGTCAACGGCAACGGCAGCGCCAAATGAGCGAGCCGCAGGCAGGGCAACCCCCGGTGCTCTGCCGCGCGGTCATTGTTCCGAACCGCCGCGGCCTGCATGCTCGTGCTGCCGCCCGGCTGGTAACCACCGCTGAACGTTTCGGCGCCTCGGTCGAGGTGGTGAAGGACGGCCAGGCGGTCTCCGCCCGTTCGATCATGGGCCTGATGATGCTTGGGGCCGGCCCTGGCAGCGAAATCGTGTTGCGCGCCGAAGGGTGGGACGCCAAGGAGGCGCTTGACGCGCTGGCCGCCCTCATCGAAGCCGGCTTCGATGAGCAGGACTGAGACACCCCGCCGGCGCATATCTCCTGCCCGCCGCGCCCTGCCCGAGCAGCAGTTCCTCGGGATCGCGATCGCCTCTGGTGTCGCCATCGGCCCCGCTTTCGGCACCCGTGAGCCACCGGTCGAGGTCGCCCGCCACAAAATCGCCGCCGCGGATATCGAGGCCGAGGGTGCCCGGCTCGAGGCGGCGATCGCCCAGTCGCGCAAACAGCTCGCAAAGCTTCGTGCCCGCCTGTCCCTGCTGCCGGAGGACAGCCAGGCTGAGATCGGACCGCTGATCGATGCCTATCTCCGCATGCTCGGCCCCTCGCGCCTGATCCGCGGTGCTCGCCGGCGAATCGCCGAGGGACTGGTCACCGCCGAGACCGCGGTCACCGAGGAAGCGGACGCGATCGCGGCGGCCATCCTCGCCACGCCTGGCGACGAGGGCACCGGCCGTCGCCGCCGCGCAGAGGAAGTGCATGAGATCGCCCGCCGTCTCGTCCGCAATCTCACCCGCCAGCCCTACCAAAGCTTCTCCGGCCTGCCCGATGGCGCGGTCCTGATCGCAGAACAGCTCCGTCCCGCCGACGTCGCCCTGCTCGATCCCTCGCGCATTGCCGGCGTCGCTGCCGCGATCGGCGGGCGTGAGGGTCATACGGCTGTCCTGCTCCGCGCCCTCGGCATTCCCTCCGTGCTGGGCGCTGTCGGCGTCGCGGAGGCCGTGCGTCCCGGTGCGGTCGTGATCGTCGATGGCACCTCCGGTGTCGTCATCCTCGATCCCTCCGAGGAGAGTCTCGCCGCGGCCCGCCGTTCGGTCGCCGCCTTCGCCCGTGAACGCGCGCGACTCGGCCGGCTCCGCCGCCTTTCCGCCGAGACCCTCGATGGCCAGCAGATCGAGCTGCAGGCCAATCTCGAGCTGCCCCGCGAGCTGCCCCTGATCGCCCAGTCCGGGGCAGCCGGCATCGGCCTCCTGCGCAGCGAGTTCCTCTTCATGAACCGCGAGGATCTGCCGGACGAGGATGCGCAGACCGACCATTACCGCACCATCGTCGAGGCAATGGCGGGCGATCCGGTCACCATCCGCGTGCTCGACTGGGGCGGGGAAAAGGAACTCGAGGCCTTTACCGGTGGCTTCATGCTCATGGGCCCCGGAGAGGCCAACCCCGCGCTCGGCATGCGCGGCATCCGTCTTCTGCTGCGCCGGCCCGAGCTCTTCGAGGAGCAGCTCGCCGCCATCCTGCGGGCCGGCGTGGCCGGGCCGGTGCGCATCCTGCTTCCGATGGTCACCAGCCTCGCGGAGGTGCGAGCGGCCCGCGAAACTTACGAGCGCGTTGTCCGCCGCCTGCGTCGCCGCGGAGAACGGCTGCCCGAGCCGCTCCCGCCGCTCGGCATTATGATCGAGACGCCCGGTGCGGCGCTTGCCGCCGATACCCTCGCCTTCGAGGTTGATTTCTTTGCCATCGGCACCAACGACCTCGCGATGTATGCGCTCGCCGTCGATCGCAGCGCCGCCGACGTCGCCCCGCTCTACGATCCTCTCCATCCTGCCGTGCTTCGCCTCGTCCAGTTCGCGACTGAGGCGGCACTGCGCACCCGCCGCGGCGTATCCGTCTGCGGCGAGATGGCGGCCGATCCGCGCTTCACACCGCTCCTCGTCGGCCTGGGCTTGCGCTCCTTCAGCATGAACGCTTCTGCTGTTCCGCGCGTGAAGCAGGCGGTCCGCGGCTTGCGCGCCGACGATTGCGCCCGCTTCGCCCACCGCGTCATGGAGCGCGGCGACCCCGACGAGATCCGGGCCATGATCGAGGCGTTCTCGAGAGCGGAGGCATGACGCCGCGGGTCCGCCATCCGGACCGGGTTGGCCTCCATTTGCGCGTCGTCCTGCACGATCCTGTTGGCCGGATGGTCGCTCTCGGCCCCGGCAAGGCCGATCTTCTCGCGGCGATCGCCGAAACCGGCTCGATCGCCGCTGCGGGCCGCCGCCT
>JASHVY010000098.1 GCA_030044345.1 Acetobacteraceae bacterium
CGCAGTCCCACTCGCCGCCTTCATCCACCGCGTGCTGGAGGAGCGCCCGAATCACGAAGCCCCGAGAAGCCGTTTTCTCGAAGAGCTCGAGGATCATCTGAACCCGAGTGAAGCCGAGCATACGCTCACGGCCGTGACCAATTGGGGCCGCTATGCCGACATCTTCTCTTACGATCACCGGACACGCCTCTTCCGCCTCTCATCCCCCTGATGGCTCATTTCCGCCAGAACCAGGTGGCAACCGTCAGCACCATCGAGAGCAGGAGGGAGATCACGACGCAGGAGCCGAGCGGCAGATAGACCCGGACAGGCCCTTTTCCGAAACGAAAATCGCCAGGCAGATGGCCAAGCCAGGGAAAGACGAGCCCGAGCAGGACAAGACCTAATCCGACGGCGATCAGCAGCCGTCCGGTCACGACTCTAGATCAATATGGCTTTGGTGGATCGGGGCACCCCGCCGACAAGTCGGCGGGGTGCCCCGGCGCGAAGCGATCCGCCAAAGCCCAAGGGGAAGACATGAAATTGGTCGAGAAAATAAAGCGAGAGCGTGATGACCGAAAATCATCACGCTCTAATCGGCGGCTTTCTTGCTCTCCCATTCCGCCACCGCGATACGCGGCATCTCGAAGCGCTCGCGTGTATGCGTGTACCAGCCGCGCCCATGCATGCGCCCGATCAGGTCGAGCTTGGGCACATCGATATAGCATCTCGCCGCATCCAGCACCGCATCGTCACGCACATGCACTGCGAGCACCCGGCCGAACACCACCGAACGATCGGTGCCAAGCTCCACGGTCACATGCTTCACGCACTCGAGTGCGACCGGACTTTCGGCGATGCGCGGCGGTTTCACCTTCACGGACGGCACTGGTGTAAGCCCTGCCTCTTCGAGCTCGCGCACCTCCGACCCGAACTCGATCGCCGTCACGTTCATCGGCTCGGCGCATGCGGCGCTCACGAGGTTGACCACGAACTCCGACGTATTGCGGATATTGATGGCCGTATCCTTGCTTTCACCCGGCCCCCGCGCGCCAATGCCGATCACGACGATCGGCGGATCGCCGGAAACGGCGTTGAAGAAGGAGAAGGGTGCGGCATTCACCTTTCCCGCCAGATCGCGCGTCACCACCCAGGCGATCGGCCGCGGCACCACGGTGGAGACCAGGAGCTTGTACCGGTCCTCCGGGCTGAGCCTGTCGAAATCGAAGAGCATGGCAACGACGTCCTTTCGGTTCTTGGTCTCAATCCCATAGGGCCTCAATCCCATTGGGCCTCAATCCCCGGAACATAGTCGCTCGACCCGGCTTCTGCCGCGTCCGATCGCTGCTTCTCGGCCCTTCGCGCTTTCGTCTTGAAAGGCATTTGCTTTCGTAATACAAGGTCCATTGCTTCGCAGCCTTGCTGGCGTTGCCAACCATGCCGCCCAACCATGCCATCCCTGGGGAGGGAACCGTCGCGTCTCTCATGCCGGACCTGCGCGTTTTCCCCATCATTTTTTTCATCGCTTTCCCCGCCGCTTTCCCCTGGGCCATCCCGCGCGGCGGCGCGTGATTATCGGCAGCCCTCTCGGGAGCCCGACCGGGAATCGCAGCGCTGTGCTCCAGCGCCGATTGAAGATCGCAGAATGGATTCGACGGCACGGCCAGATGCGCGTCGATGAGCTGAGCGAGGCGCTCGCCGTCTCGGCCGTCACCATCCGTGCCGATCTCAATTATCTCGAAGAGCAGGGCCTGATCGTTCGCAGCTTCGGCAAAGCGATCGCGGCCAAGGGTGTGCATGCGCGCGAACGCGCACCGACAGCCTCGCTCGCCAAGGCCCAGGCCCTGCCGATGCTGCGGTTGGCGAGCCGCGTCGTCGAGGCGGACCAGACCCTGCTCGTCGGGCATGGCGAGCTTCCCGCCCAGATCGTCCCGCTGCTCGCCGAAATTCCCGGGCTCACCGTGGTTCTTGCCTCACTCGATGCGGTTCCGCTGGCGAGGCTGCTGCTCGATGGCCGCGTGCACGTGCTCGGCGGTGAGATCGGCGCCGATGCCTCTTCGCTGGAAGGCTCGCTCGCGCTGCGCAGCCTCGAATTCATCCCGCTGACCCATTTCGTCATGCAGGCCGAGATGCTGAGCAGTGACGGCAATCTGCTGCTTCGCTCGAAGCCGGCTGAGCGCTTCTGCACCGCCGCCTCCCACCGCGCGGCGCGGCGGATCGCGCTGGTCGAGCGTACCTCCCTCTCGCTCGAGAAACGCCCCTCCGAGATCCCGCTCTCCCTCCTTACGGATGCGATCTTCCCAACTCCGCCAAGCGCCAGCGCGCGCGAGGTCCTGGCCGCCCAAGGCTTTCACCTCGCCGGCGAGGAGGAGGGCGCAGCCGCGCATTTCTCCCGCTTCCACACCCAGCCAGAGCCCGCATCATGACCCTGCCGCCAGTCAAGCCAGGAAAGATCGTCACCATGGGCGAGATCCTCGTCGATATCATGGCGGTCGAGCACGGAAGAGGCTTTCGTGAGGCGCTCAACCTGAGAGGGCCCTTTCCCGGTGGCGCGCCGGCGATCTTCGTCTCCCAGGTTGCCCGCCTCGGCCATCCCGCCGGCATCATCGCCGGCATCGGTGACGATGATTTCGGCTGGCTCACCATCGAGCGGATGAAGCGCGACGGGGTCGATGTGAGCGCCGTCCGCGTCGATGACGATTACGTCACCGCCACCGCCTTCGTTCGCTACCACGAGGATGGCGAGCGCGACTTCCTCTTCAACCTCGCGCGCAGCGCGGCCGGCCGGGTCGAGCTCAATGCGCCGGCCCGCGCACTGCTCGCCGAATGCGGCCATTTCCATATCATGGGTTCGTCACTCTTCTCTTTCCATCTCATCGACGAGGTGAAGAAGGCGGTCGAGATCGTCAAGGCGAACGGGGCCACCGTCTCGTTCGACCCCAATATCCGCAAGGAGATGATGGATATCGCCGAAATGCGCGCCGGGATCGAACTGATGCTCCAATATTGCGACATCTTCCTCCCGAGCGGCCCGGAACTCCTGGTTCCGACAGCGGCACACAGTGAGGAGGAGGCGATTGCCGCGCTCTTCCCCCTCGGCATCTCCATGATCGTGGTGAAGCGCGCCGCCCGCGGCGCCAGCTATTACGACCGCACGCGCGCGCTCGATCTGCCGGGCTACAAGGTCGCCGAAATCGACCCGACCGGCGCCGGAGACTGTTTCGGTGCCACCTTCATCACCTGCCTCCGCCAGGGAATGGAGCCCGAGGCATGCGTGCGCGCCGCCAACGCCGCGGGGGCGCTGGCCGTGAGCCGCCAGGGCGGAATGGAGGGGATTTCGAGCCTTGCCGAGATGGAGGCCCTGATCGCCCGCGCCGCCCTCTCCGAAAACGAATTGACTTTCCAAACGAAAGCAATTTAGCTTCGACTCATAAGCGGTAAGCAAGAACGAGGGCTTCGGCCCGCCGTCCCAAGGAGGAGACGCTCGATGGAAGAAAAATCCGTCGCCCGCTTCGTGCGCACGCCCTTCGCCGTGAAGGGGGCCTGTTTGCGCGCCTTCC
>JASHVY010000099.1 GCA_030044345.1 Acetobacteraceae bacterium
AGGTGTCGTGCGTCATCCTCATAGAAGGGTGAAATCACGGGCCCGAGATGCACGCCATAGACCTTGGCGCCCTGATAGAGCACGACCCGACGCAGCGGTGCCGCTTCCGCCCGCAACGCATCGAGGAGGTTGGCAAGCATCGCCCCGTTCGCCGCGGCCTCCTCGGCAAGCGTTGGCCGGGGTGCGAGCGCTGCATAGAAAAGATGGGTCACGCCGCGCGCCGCGCGGCCGATCGCCTCACGGGTCTTTGCGGCATCGAGCAGATCAGCGCCGATACGCGCCACCCCGGCCGGCTCCTCGGCCTTCGTGCCCGGCCGTCCCAGCGCCAGCACGCGCCAGCCTTCCGTTCCGGCAAGGAACTGCACGAGCGCGCGCCCGATGATCCCGCCGGCACCCGCAACCAGGGCAACATTCTCCGCCATGCGCGTTCCTCTCCCCGCCTTGTCCGTGCGCCTGATACGACAGGGAATGAGGAAGCGATATCCCCGCCGGTGGCTGCGTCCCTGTCTCAGCCGACGCGGATGTACGGCAGGCGGCGAGCGAGCCAGCAGCCCACCAGAACATTTGTGACCCGCCCCGTCTCATCGCGGTGGAAGGCCAGCGTCCAGTCGCCGGGCGGTGTGTGGTCCAGCGCGCGGGGGCAGGGCAGCGCCCAGACATCCCGCCCGATCGGCTCGAGCATCTCCATGCGCCCCTGGCCGAGGAAACCCGAGAAACCGCCATAGAGCACGCCGCCGGCGTCGATCACGGCGAGCTCGGCATCGAGCTCTTCGCAGCGATAGCGGGCAGCGACATCCCGGGCGGGCTTACCCGCGCAGGGTTGCAGGCGTGAGCTCTGATTTTCCTGCGGGCGATCCATCCAGAGACCCGGATCGGCGGGGCGCAACCGCACGCTCGCGGAGCGAGCCGTGCCGTCTTCCTCCAGCGTGAGTCGTTCCTCGTGGTGGCCGTAACGCAGCCGCACCTGTCCGTTCGCCGCTGCATCGATGCGCACGGCAAGCCTTGTTTCCGGCTCGATATAGGCTCCGAGCCAGTCCGGCGCCGGCACGGAAGCGGCGGGGGAAACCCGCGTCTCGCCTAGAATGGCGGCGAGCAGATCCAGGGCCGCTTCGCGCGCATCCGAAAGATGGTTGAACATGACGACGATGGAAACACGCTCGGATGGCAGATGGAGGCGGTGGCTGCGCCAGCCGCGCAGGGCTCCGCCATGGCCCGTGACGGGACGGCCGAATTCGATTGTCCGCACGAGGCCGAAGCCGTAGGCGGCAAGGGTACCATCGGCGAAACGGACGGGAGCGGAGAGGCGGCTGTAGAGCGCGGCGCCATCGTCCCGTGTCGCATCGATATGGCGTTCCCAGGCAATCATGTCGTCAAGCGAGGCGCCGAGCCCGGCATCGCCCGTCCATAGGACGCGATTTTCCGCGACCCGGAAGCCCGCCGCCTGCGTGCCTTCGTAACCTTCCGTTCCGTCCGGCATGGCGCTCGTGTCGGCAACGAGCAATGCGCCCTCCATGCCGGCACGCGCGAAGAGACGCTCGCGCAGCAGCTCCGCGAAGCTGCGGCCGGTTCGTTCCTGCAGGATATCGGAGAGGATGCGAAAGTTCTGGTTGCAATAGGAATAGCGCGTGCCCGGCGTGAAATGCAGTGTTCGTTCCCCGGAGATCACGCGCGCGGCTTCGCTATCGCCGAACGCCGATTCGGCCGGCGCGCCATGCAGCATCGCGACAGCCCAATAATCACGCAGGCCGGACTGGTTATGGCAAAGCTGCAACGTGCCCGGCGCTGCTTCCGCCAGCAATGGCAGGCGGGCCCGCACATCGCCGTCCAGAACGGAAGGATCGGGGAAGGCGTCCAATACGAGGCTGCAAGTGAACTGCTTCGTGATGGAGCACATGCGGAAGAGCGTGCGCGGGGTGAAGGCGATGCGCCGTTCGGCATTCGCCCACCCCCAGGCATGGCGGACCAGCACCTTGCCTTCGCGCAGCACGGCGACCGCACCCCCCGGTCCCGGATAGGCGCGCGGCAGGGCTTCGAGGCAGTGATCGAGCCGAGCGGAGAGAGATGTCGTCATGGGCCTACCCTCGCATCCCATATCGCGATGCGTAAAGATGGCCTCGCTCCTCGTTTGTTGATTCTATGAAACGATTTTCCCGATCGAAGCGGCGATGTCGGTTCCGCTCTCGTCGGGCCGGAAAGCCGTGACGAAGCGCCCGTCCGGCGCCATGAGGTAGAGAGCGGCCGTATGATCGATCCCCGGATTGCTCCTGCCGGTCTGGGAGGGAGGGACGGATACGCTGACGTGATATTCTTTCTCGACCTGGGCGATCTCGGCGGCGGAGCCGGTGAGACCGATGATCGCCGGGGAGAATTGGGCGACATATCGGCGCAAAAGAGCGGGCGTATCCCGAGCGGGATCGATCGTGATGAAGAGAACCTGCAGCTGCGCCGCGCGCGGCCCGAGCCGCGCCATCGCGCGGGCGATGTCGGCAAGCGCCGTCGGGCAGATATCCGGGCAGGACGTATAGCCGAAATAGATCAGCAGATATTTGCCTGGAAAGCTCTTCTCGGTGACGATGCCGCCCTTGCTGGAGACGAGGTGGAAGGCGCCGCCGACCGGAGCCGTCGCGCGTTCCGCGACGCTGCCGAAAAGCCGCAACAGGCCGCCCGCGACGATGAGCAAGGCGAACAGGGCAAGAAATATCGGAAGCGGCGCGAGCCGCCTTGCCTGCATCTTTTGACGGCGCGGGCCGGTTGGCATCGGACCTGCTTCAGCCTTGCGGAGCGGAAACGGGAGCAGGCGGCGCGTGGTTCATGAACATCGCCATGTCCGCCGGCGGCGCGAGCGAGGAAATCATCGCGGCAGCAAGCACGATCGCGAGGCCCAGGACCGCTTCCTTCACGATGCTGCGCGCCAGAACCCGCCGCGCGGCGAGCGGCTCGGCGCCGGAAAGCGCCGGGGCCAGCCGCCAGCGGTGGCGGGCGGCGAAGCAGAGCAACGCCGCAAAAAGCCCGAGCTTGAGCAAAGCGATCCATCCATAGGTTGTGCCGGTCAGCGCGGCAATGCTGCCAATCAACAGGCGGCCTTGCAGGAACGCGGTGATCGCCAGCAGCAGCACGCACGGCGTTGCGAAATCCGAGAACCGGCGGGCAATGACCGCGCCGGCTTCGGGTGATGTCACCCGGATGAAGAATGCGAGCGGCAGGATGCCGCCAAGCCAGGCGCCGGCGGCCAGCACATGGAGGAGTTCGGTGAGGAGGAACGGGCTCACCCCTGCCTGCATCGCCGCGCCATGGAGGTGCCAAGCCTCGAGCACGGTGGCGAGTCCCGCCAACCAGAAGGCGATGGAGGCACGCGCGCCGCGTCCGAAAGCCAGGGCGGCGGCGATGAGCGCGAGGATCTGGGCGGCCACGAGATGGCCGAACAAGGTATCGCGAACGACTACCGGGAGTGAAGCGAGCGTTTCCGAAAGGCTCGAGGTCCCGGCAATGACGCCGGACTCGGCGGTGAGCCACGCGAGTTCCAGGAGGATGGCGAAGATCAGGCTCCCGCGCGAAACGGCGGAACAGAGGCGAATCGCCGCCGCCTGTTCCGCCGGCCCGCTGCGTGTCAGGGCGGGAGGCATCAGAAAGGCAAAGAAGAAAATGGAGCCAAAAGCGGAAAGCAGACCGGCAAGCGCCAGCCCGTGCAGAAGAACGACCGCGAGACCGCCCGCGCCCCCGAATCCCATCCCTGACATCGTTGGCCCCTTCTCCGTTACGGAGCGACCGTGAAGTTGAAGCTGCCTTGGGTCTTGTGCGTGTCCACGGACGTGGCGTGCCAGATCACCTTGTAGGTGCCTGGCGTGAGCGGGCTGAGATCGACGACGAACTGCTTGGCGCCCTGCGGGCCGATATGGGCGTCATTCTTGTCGAGACGTGTGCCCGTCGCGTTGACGACTTCAAGCGTGCTGAAGTGCGGCTCGATCTCTTCGGTGAAATTGATGACGACCTGAGTGGGTGCCATCTTGAGCGTGCTGCCTGCCGGCGGGTTGGTGGTGGTGGGAAAGGCGTGCGCGAGCGCATAGCCGCTCGAGGAGAGCAGAAGGGCGGTTGCGAGCGCGGAGGAACGGAGATGAAGCATGATGGTCTCCTGTTACTGAGGTGAAAAACGCCAACCGGGAGTAAGCCGACTGCCTATTGAAAGAGCGGCCGGCCGAGGGTGTTGGGAAACAGGTCGTCGAAGAAGAAATGCACCTGCACGATGACACCGACATGCGGCCCGGCCGCGGAATTGCCGGGGATCAACGCCTCCAGGCCGACCTGGTACGTGTCCCCCATGTAGATCACGCCCGGGGCGATCGTGAACGTCTCGGGATTGCCGGGGGCCGGGCCAGCGACGGGCGTGAACCAGTCGAGCTCCACCAGCGGGATCAACCGGCCGACAAAGTCGGGGAGCGCGAAGTGCTTCACCTGCGATTGCAGATACGGAATGCTGTACTGAAGCGAGAGGCCGGCCGCCAAGGAGAACGGCTGCCCGTTGTTGTTCCCGGCGGAATTGAGGCGAACATCCGGGATGCTGTAGCTCAGCTCGCCGGTGATCGCGAACGGCCGCGCCAGGCCGATGGGCAGCGAACCCAGCCCTTGGCCGACATAGATTGTGGGCGCGGTCGCTCCAGTTGCGTCGCCGCCGATGTTCACGGTGGCAGCGCCGCCGCCGAATTCACGAATCACGCCGATCGAAGCAACGGTCTCGCTCGAGGGGATGGTGATGGACTGCCATTTGCCGGTGACCACCGCGTTTTCGAGCCCGGTGAGGTTTTTCATTCCCGGTTGGTGCAAAATATCCCAACCCTGGTTGTAGATGATCGCGGTCGTGGGCGTGATGGTTTTGTCGTACTCCCATTGGAACTGGTACTCGTTCTGGCCGCCGGGCCCAGGCTGGTAAACGAATTGCGGCAAGGTTGCCTCGTCGCCGACACCAGGATCATCGAAGGTGAGGGTGACAGGAAAGACGCGCGCACCGACGACGACATGGGCGACGGCGGGATGACAGGCGAAGAGGCTCGCGCACGCAAGCGCGGCCCCGCATCTTGTGCGGTTCATCGAAGGGAAGCTCCACTCGCTTTGCAAAAGCCGACAGCACTGGCTCGCGCACTGCCCGTCGCGGCCTGGTTGCGGCCAGGCGGGCGGTGCAGGCCCGCTACTGGCTCTTCGCGTTCCGGACGGGGAAGGAGACGGTGATCTCCGTGCTGTCCGCGAAAGTCAGCGTCACGGGCACGGTCTCGCCGGGCTTCATCTTCGGCTGTATGCACATCAGGTGATAGCTGCCGGGAGCGAACTGGAATCTTCCGTTCGGCGGCACAGTGATGCTGGAGACGGCATCCATGGACTCCATGGCGCCGTTCGCTTCCGTCTTGTGCAGCATCAGCATGCCGCAGGCCGGAGAGGCGGCTGTCGTCAGCACCGCCGGCTGATCGGACGCATTGTGCAGCGTCATATATCCGCCGGCGGGGATTTGGGGCAGCAGATAGCGGAACCAGGGCGCGCTGACGGTGATTGGCGAGGCGGCGAACGAAGAGACGGGGGCGAGCAGACCGAGGCCGAGCGCGGCGGCGCGCACGGCTTCTCGACACGCGACGAAGGCTGTCATGATCACGTTTCCTTGGCTTGAGTTCACGAGCGCAGAGCGACGGACTGCGCGAATGCCGGGGGACTCAGGCCAGGAAAGGGGGCGCACGCGGCTGGGCTGCCAGCCGTGAGAGGGGCGGCGCTGCGGCGGGAGGCGGCGGCCGAAGAAGGGACGGCGCCTGGGCCGCAGGCATGGGAAAGGAAAGGTTTGCCGGGCCGAGCAGGCTGCCGGATTGAGCGAGCGCCTGAGCGAGGGCGGAAAGCGCGAGCCCGATGGGGTGATGCTGCCGAGGCGCTTTGTTCGTGCCGGCCGAAGGGCCGCAAAGCACCGAGGCCGCATCGAGCGTCGCAATGGGGGATGGCTGGGCCGGCGCGCGGAGAATCACCGCGCCGAGCGCGATCTGGCCCGCCAGCGCGATGATCGCGGCAAGCAGGCCCGAGAGGTGGGCCCGTGTCGCGAAGCGCCCCGTGGTGGCCGGGCGGATCATCACGACGGGATTCAGAGCAATCGTTGCAGAATTAGCTTCTGCACGTCCGAGGTGCCTTCGTAAATCTGGCAGACGCGCACGTCCCGCCAGATGCGCTCGACCGGAAAATCCGTGAGATAGCCATAGCCGCCGAGCGTCTGGATGGCGGCGCTGCAAATCTCTTCGGCCGCCTCCGTGGCGTAAAGCTTGGCCATGCACGCCGCTTCGAGCGCCGGCAGCCCGTCCCGCTCGCGCCGGGCGGCGGAAAGCGTGAGCTGGCGCGCCGCTTCAAGCCTTGTCTTCGCCTCGACCAGGCGGAAGCCGACAGCCTGGTGATCGATGATCTTCTTGCCGAAGCTCTCTCTTTCCTTCGCATAGGCAATCGCGCAGTCGAGCGCGGCGCGCGCCATGCCCACACTCTGTGCCGCGACACCGATGCGGCCCGCCTCCAGGGTGGAAAGCGCGATTCGGTAGCCTTCGCCTTCGTCTCCGATGCGTTGATCCTCGGGCAATTCCATCGCCTCGAAGACGAGCTGGCAGGTATCGGACGCTTTCTGGCCAAGCTTTTCCTCGATCTTCGCGACCCGGAAGCCCGGCGTGTCCGTTGCAACGACGAAGCAGGAGATGCCGCGCTTGCCCGCCCCGGGGTCGGTGACGGCGAAGAGGACGACGGTGCTCGCAATGCGCGCGTTCGAGATGAACTGTTTGGCGCCGTCGATCACATAAGCATGGCCTCGGCGCACGGCGCGCGTGCGGATGGCGGCGGCATCGGAGCCCGCGCCCGGTTCGGTCAGCGCGAAGGAGCCGACGGCGGCGCCGCTCGCCAGCGGACGCAGCCAGCGCTCCTTCTGCGCCGCGGTTCCGAAACGTTCGAGCACAAGGCAGGTCGGCGCATTGTGCACGCAGATCATGGTGGAGACCGCGCCGTCGCCGGCCGCGACCTCCTCCAGCGCGAGCGCATAAGTGACGGGATCGAGACCCGCGCCGCCCCAATCGGGATCGGTGATCGCACCGAAGAGGCCGAGCTCGCCGAGCGCGCGGATCAGCTCCGGCTCGATCCGGCCCGCCTTCTCACGCGCCGCGGCGCCGGGCGCCAGGCGCTCGGCAGCAAAGCGCCTGACGGTCTCGATGACCGCAAGGTCTGCCTCACCCCCCGCGCGTTCCAGCATCTCAAGCCCTTTCGAGCATTGAGATTGCGCCGGCCGATCCCGGCAGGCAAGACGCTGGAAGGCCAGAGGGCGGCAGGCAAGAGGGCGGAATGCGTCCGCCCATCAGGCCGCGCGCCTTGCGGTGGGAGGGGTCGCGAATTTGCCGAGCAGGTGTTCCCGCTCTTCCATCGCCGCGACCCGCGCTTCTTCCTTCACGGGCCCAAAGCCGCGGACGGTGGCGGGCCACGAAGCGAGGGCCACGGCAATCGGCAGGGTCTCGGGCCGGAGCAGGCGAAGGATGGTTTCGATATCAGAATAATAGCGGCGGATCGTCTGCCTTTCCCGCCCTCGTTCCTTCTGCCAGCCGAACGGATCGAACATCGTCCCGCGCAGGCGCTTGCCGTGACGGAGCAGCCGGAAGAGCGGCAGCGCCACCCAGCCGGGCAGGGCGATCTTGCGCCGCCGGCCGGTGGCCGGATCGCGGCCGAGCGGCAGCGGCGGAGAAAGATGGAAACGGGGCTTTTCCCCATATCGAGCTGCGGCATGCAGGCGCGCCACCTCGTACTCGTCCTTGTACGCGAGCACGCGGTGAAGATTTTCAGCGACCGTGCGCGCAAGCGGCCCGGTCGCGCCGGAGAGTGCTGCTTCGCGGGCGGCAACCGCCGCGACCTTCGCGCGGTAGTGCTCGGCCAGAGCCTCGTCCTGGTACGTCGCCAGCGCCGCCGCGCGCATCGCGACGATGGTTTCGAGGCTCTGTGGCTCAGCCGAAGCAGAATCCTCCCCGAGGATCTCGCCCGCGAGCTCCGGCTGTTCGGCAAGGATCCGGCCCCAGAGGAAGGCGCGCTGATTCATCGAGACGGCCGCGCCGTTGAGTTCGATCGCGCGCGCGAGCGCTTCATGGCCCACGGGCATGAGGCCGCGCTGCCAGGCAAGCCCGAGCAACAGCGTGTTGAGGGCCTGGGCGGTCCCGAACAGGCGCTCGGCGAGCCGGCCGGCATGCAGATAGCGCGAATGCGCTTCGTCGGTCGCGCGCACGAGCGTCCGGCGATGCCGCTCGGCATCGATGGGCAGGTCGCGGTCCTTGAGGAAGGCGGCGGTTGCCTGGAGATCGAGATTGCCGATCACCACGGCATCCTTCCGGCAGCGATCGAGCACGCCGCCGCTCGCGGCCACGGCAAGGTCGGCCGCCAGCATGAAGCCGGCCGTGGCGAGCGGGATGCGCACCACGTCGAGCGCATCCTCGGTTCCGGCGATCTGGACATGAGAGATCACCGGCCCGTTCTTCTGGGCGAGCCCGGTGAAGGAAAGCGTGCGCACCGCCCGTCCTTCGAGATGCGCGGCCATCGCGACGATGGCCGCCGCGGTGACGATTCCGCCGCCGCCGATGCCGGCGAAGAGCGCCCGCCACGGTTCCGTCGCGCCGGGAAGCATGGGCTCGGGAAGTGCGGCGGCGAGCTCCGCCTCACGCGCAAGGATCGGCGCAGGTGCAAGCTTCGGATGCGCGCCTGCAACCGTGACGAAGCTCGGGCAGAATCCCTTGAGGCAGGAGAAATCGGCGTTGCAGGCTGTGGGCGAGATGCGGCGCTTGCGGCCGAGCGCCGTCTCGACCGGCTCGATCGCGATGCAATGGGATTGCACGGTGCAATCCCCGCAATTCTCGCAGACATCCGGATTGATGAGAACGCTGCGTCCGGCCTCGGCGAGGCGGCCGCGCTTGCGCCGCCGGCGCTTCTCGGTCGCGCAGACCTGGTCGTAGATCAGCACCGAGACGCCGGGAACGGTGCGCAATTCGCGTTGAACCGCGTCGAGCGCGTCGCGTCCATGGCGGGTGGTGCCGGGCGGGAGTGAGGAGGCCGGCGGCAGCCGGGCCGGATCGTCGGCCACCAGGGCGATGCGCCGGACCCCTTCGGCGGCAAGCTGCTGCGCGATCTGCGTCACGGTCGGGTGACCCTCGACCGGCTGGCCGCCGGTCATCGCCACCGCATCATTGTAGAGAAGCTTGTAGGTGATGGGCGCCTTCGCCGCGACCGCCTGGCGGATCGCGAGGCTGCCCGAATGCTGGTACGTGCCGTCGCCCATATTGGCGAAGAGATGCGGCGTCTCGACGAAAGGGGCGAGCCCGACCCAGGTGATGCCTTCGCCGCCCATATGGGTGAAGCTGCGCGTCCGGCCCGGGTTCTCGATCGCCATGGTGTGGCAGCCGATGCCGGCAACGGCGAAGCTCCCTTCCGGCACCTTGGTCGAGCTGTTGTGCGGGCAGCCGGCGCAGAAGGTGGGAAGGCGGAAGAGAAGCCCCGCCGGCCGGTCGGGCGGCTGGGGCAGGACAGGATCGGCGACGGCAAGGCCGCGGCGGAGGAGGAAGCGCGCGAGCGCGCGGGCGAGGATCTCGGGCGACAGCTCCATCACCGAAGGGAGAAGCTCCGAATCGTTGCTGTCCCGCTTGCCCGCCACCTCGGGCCGGCGATCGGCGGGCAGGTGGTAGAGCGCATCGCGCACCTGCACCTCGACCAGGCCGCGCTTCTCCTCGACCACCAGCAGCGCGCGCTTGCCGGAGGCGAAGCGGCGGAGCCCCTCACCATCGACCGGCCAGGCGAGGCCGAGCTTGTAGACGGCGATCCGGGTGTCGGCCGCGAGGCCCAGCATGGCGATCGCACGCATCGCGTCATGATGCGCCTTGCCGATCGTGACGAGCCCGATCGGCGCCTCCTGCGCGCCGGTGATGAGCCGGTCGAGCCCGTTCGCGCGCGCAAACGCCACGGCGGCCGGCAGGCGCTCCTCCACCAGGCGGCGCTCGAGCTCGGCTCTTCGCTCCGGCCAGGGAAGCGCTGGGTCGAGATTGAGGCCGTGCGGCGGAAGGAGAAAATCCGGGCGCCGGAATGGCCGCGCGGCGGGCACGACCAGGCTTGCCGATTGCTCGGCCGTTTCGGCGATCGTCTTGAGCGCCACCCAGCACCCCGAGAAGCGTGAGAGGGCGAGGCCGGCGAGGCCGAGATCCAGAATGTCGGCCACATCGGCCGGCACCAGGATGGGGATCATGGCCGACTGGAAGACCGGCTCGCTCTGATGCGGGTAGGTCGAGGAATGGGCCGCGTGGTCATCGCCGGAGACCGCGAGCACCCCGCCGAGCGGCGCGGTGCCGATCATGTTGGCGGCATGAAGCGCGTCGCCGCTGCGCTCGACACCGGGACCCTTGCCGTACCAGAGGCCGAAGACCCCATCGACGCGCTTGCCGGGAAAGACATCGATCTGCTGCGCGCCCCACAGCATGGTCGCGGCGAGGTCCTCGTTGAGGCCAGGCTGGAAGCGGATGGAATGCGCTTCGAGAAGCTTCGCCTGGTGCCAAAGCTCCTGGTCGAGCCCACCGAGCGGCGAGCCGCGATAGCCGGAGACGAGCCCCGCCGTATGGTGCCCTGCGGCGCGATCGAGGCGGGATTGTTCGAGCAGCACGCGCACGAGCGCCTGGATGCCCGAAAGCAGCACCGGCACGTCGTGATCCATGAACCGGCTTTCGAGGCCGAGCGGCATGATGCCGGAGCTCGAATCCATGACCGCCTCCTCCCGAAGAGGTCAGTGCTTCTGTCCTACGTAGCGACGGACCCCCGACGGGTCCAGCACGGAAGAAGGGGCCGCATCAATTCGCAGTTTCCCGGATTTCCCCGCGATATCGGGGAAATGCGATTGCGCCCCCCTCTGCCGTGGACGGCGGTTTGTTGCCTCGTCGCTCACGCCGATCGCCACACCCGGATGCGAACGATGCCGGCGTGCGATCGCCGGAGGTGGCCTCACCGAAGGCGTGAATCACACGAAAAAACAAATAGCTGGAGCGGAATGCGGGAGCAACGGCGAACGCACCCCGCGCTAGCGGGGAGTGAGCACCATCACCATCTGGCGGTTCTCCATGCGCGGCATCTGTTCCACCTTGCTATCGGCATCCATGTCGGAGCGGATGCGCTCGAGAACCTTCACGCCGAGCTCCTGGTGCGCCATCTCGCGGCCGCGAAAGCGCAAGGTGACCTTGACCTTGTCGCCCTCGCCGATGAAGGATTTCATCGCCCGGAGCTTCACCTGGTAGTCGTTTTCATCGATATTGGGGCGGACTTTTATCTCCTTGATTTCGATGACCTTCTGCTTCTTGCGCGCTTCGTTGCGCTTCTTTTGCTGGTCATATTTGAACTTGCCGAAATCAAGGATTTTCACCACCAGCGGATCGGCGTTCGGGCTGATCTCGAGAAGATCGAGGCCGGTCGCATAGGCCCGGTTGAGCGCCTCGCGCAGGCTGACGATCCCCTGCATCTCGCCGGCGTCGTCGATCAGCCGTACTTTCTCGGCGCGGATTTCGTCATTGACACGTGGGCCCTCACGGGTGGGAGGGGCGGGCAAAGGGGGTCTGGGGATGATGCTCTCCTATCGCAGTTGCCAGGGTGGGATGGCCGCAGAATGAAAGGCGCCCGCGCGATTCTTGCCGCACTGGACGGGCCGGATCAAGCGCAGGCGACTTCCTGCGCCGCCTTGGAGCGAAGATCGGGCGGCGTGGCCTCGGCTGCAAGACGTGCCACCGCCTCCGAAATCGTGAGCACTTCCTGCTCGGGTGCGCCCAGCCGGCGCATCGCCACCGTGCCGGCCTCGGCTTCCCGCCTGCCGGCCACCAGCATGACCGGCACGTGGCGGAGGCTCCAGTCGCGCACCTTGGCGTTGATCTTTTCGTTGCGCGTATCAACCTCGACATGAAGGCCGGCAGCCTCGCAGGCCCGTCCCACCTTGGCGGCATAGGCGTCGGCATCGGAGACGATGGTCGCGACCACCACCTGCAAAGGGGCGAGCCAGAGCGGCAGGCGCCCGGCATATTGCTCGATCAGGATGCCGAGAAAACGCTCGAAGCTGCCGAGGATCGCCCGATGCAGCATGACGGGGCGCCGCCGCCTGCCGTCCTCGGCCACATATTCGGCATCGAGCCGCTCGGGCAGCACGAAATCCACCTGCAGCGTGCCGCATTGCCATTCCCGCCCGATCGCGTCCTTGAGCACGAATTCGAGCTTCGGGCCGTAGAACGCGCCTTCCCCCGGATTGAGCGCATAGGCGACCCCGGCTTCGGCGCAGGCTTCCCGAAGCGCGGCCTCGGCACGGTCCCAGGTTTCGTCGGAGCCCGCGCGCATATCCGGCCGGTCGGCGAATTTGACCGCGAATTCCGGGAAGCCGAGATCGCGATAGACCGTGGAGAGCAGCGCCATGAAGCGGACCGTTTCTGCGCCGATCTGATCCTCGGTGCAGAAGATATGCGCGTCATCCTGGGTGAAGGCACGCACGCGCATGATGCCGTGCAGCGCGCCTGACGGCTCGTAACGGTGGCAGGAGCCGAATTCGGCAAGCCGGAGCGGCAATTCGCGGTAGCTCCTGACGCGCTGGTTGAAGATCTGCACATGACAGGGACAGTTCATCGGCTTCAACGCGAGCGTGCGGTGCTCATCCTCCACCTGCGCGGTGAACATGTGCGCGCCGAATTTCTCCCAGTGGCCGGAGGCTTCCCAGAGACTGCGGTCCACCAGTTGCGGCGTGCGCACTTCCTGGTATCCGTCCGCGTCGAGCGCGCGGCGCAGATAGGATTCGACGGTGCGGTAGAGCCGCCAGCCGAGCGGATGCCAGAAAACGCTGCCCACCGCCTCGTCCTGAAGGTGGAAGAGATCCATTTCGCGGCCGAGCCGGCGATGGTCGCGCCGCTCCGCCTCCGCGAGCATGGCGAGATAGGAATCGAGCTCCTTCTGATTGCGCCAGGCCGTGCCGTAGATGCGCGAGAGCATCTTGTTGCGGTGATCGCCGCGCCAATAGGCGCCGGCCGTGCGCATCAGCTTGAAGGCGGTGCCGACATCGCCGGTGGTGCGCATGTGCGGGCCGCGGCAGAGATCGACCCATGATCCCTGGCGATAGAGCGTGATCGTTTCCGATTCCGGAAGGTCGCGGAGGATCTCGGCTTTGTACGTCTCCCCTTTTGCCAGAAAAAATTCGATCGCCTTCTCGCGCTCCCACACCTCGCAGGTGAAGGGCTCCTTCGCGGCGACGATCTCGCGCATCTTCGCCTCGATCGGCGGGAAATCCGTGGGCGCGAAGGGCGGCTCGCGGGCGAAATCGTAATAGAACCCGTTCTCGATCGCCGGCCCGATCGTGACCTGGGTGCCGGGATAGAGGCTCTGCACGGCCTCGGCGAGAACATGCGCCGCATCGTGGCGGATCAAGGGGAGCGCTTCGGGATCGTCGCGGGTGACGAAGCGGACATCGGCATCCCTCTCGATCACGGTCGCGAGATCGACGAGCCTGCCCGAGAGCGTCATCGCGACCGCGGCGCGCGCGAGGCCGGGGCCGACCTGCGCCGCGAGCGCGGCGCCGGTCACGGGCGCGTCGAATTGGCGGATGGATCCATCGGGAAGGCGGATGGCGGGCATGGGCGCGGGCTCTCCGGATCGGGCTGCCGTCTATGGGGGCTTGGAAGGGCGGCGACAACCCGCTCGAGAGCAAGATCGGCAAGATTTCGCGCCCTGAGGACGCGGACCGGGCTCCCGCCCGGCCCGCGCGGCGCCGTCAGCGCCGGATCGCTGTCGGCGGAGAAGAGCACGAGCACCGGCCGGCCGAGGGCGGCGATCAGATGCATGGGGCCGGTATCGTTGCCGACGGCGAGCGCCGCGCCTGCGGCAACGGGGCCGAGATCGGCAAGCGCGGTTCGGCCGATGAGATCGACCGCCTCGGGCGCGCGGGCGCGGATCGCCTCACCGAGAGCCCGCTCGCTTTCCGCCCCGACCAGGACCGGCGTGATCCCCTCCTGGGCCAGATGGTGGGCCAGGGCG
>JASHVY010000100.1 GCA_030044345.1 Acetobacteraceae bacterium
AATCTCGGGCACTCGCCCTTCTGATTTTCGATCGCGACGGCAGGACACGAATGGGCAGACGATGAGCAGAACGGGGGATCGGTAATGGAGGCGAAGGGGACCGCTGCGGTCGCGCCCAGGTTCGTGCTTGACCGGCGGAAAGCGGTGCCGGCCTTGATCGGCCGGCACGAGGATTTCTTGATCGTCGCCGGGCTCGCCGGGGCGGCCAAGGACATCGCCGCCCTGACGGAAGATGGCTCCCACACCTACGCGATGGCGGGTGCCATGGGCGGGGCCACCATGCTCGGGCTCGGGCTTGCGCTCGCCCAGCCGGAGCGGAAAGTGCTCGTCGCCACGGGTGACGGCGAGCTTTTGATGAATGTCGGGGCGCTCGCCACCATCGCCATCCTCAATCCGCCCAATCTCTCGATCCTCTGCATCGATAACGGCCATTATGGCGAGACGGGCAACCAGAAGAGCCATACGAGCCTTGGCGTTCAGCTCGACCGGATGGCGGCCGGCGCCGGCATCCCGGTGATCCATGTGGTCGAGAGCGAGGCGGATATCGAAGCGGGCGCGCGGGCGCTGCGCGAGCACAACGCGACCGCCTTCGTGCTGCTGCGCGTGAATGACGGGCCGGCCGCGGCGCTCCGGCGCATCATGAGCCCGGCCACCTGCCGGGAGCGGTTTCGCGCCGGGCTGCTTGGGAGAGGGCGGCTCGGCAAGGCGATGGAAAGCGGGAGCGCCAGAGGTGGTTGATGAAGCCAAGGCGCCAGGCGGGGAGCCGGGGGCTTCGGCCGAACGGCTCGCCGCGCATCTCGTGGAGCGGGGACACGCGGAGCAGGCTCGTGGGTTGCGCGGGGCTCTCACCCGCGGCGCCGGGCATGCGGTGCTGCTCGCCCTGGATGAGGTGTGCCAAACGCTGCTGAGCGCGGTCGAGGCGTTCGATCCGGAGACCGAAGGCATGATCGAGGAATTCAGGCTCTCGCTCGATCGCCGGCTCAAATCAGAGCCCGCCGCGCCGCCCGAAGGGCATCGGCCCGACGCCAAGGAGGAGGAAAAGCCGCCGCGCTGAGCGTGCCGCGTGCAGGGCAGGACCCAGGCCCGGACGATGACGCCGATCGATGTTTCCGCGGTGGTGAACGAGGCGCGGTTCAACATCTATCATGCGCGGATCGTGGCGCTTTGCGGTGCCCTCGTGCTGTTCGACGGCTTCGACCTGAGCGCGATCAGCTACACGGCGCCGGACTTCGTCCAGCTCTTTGCCGTCAATCCGCGAGTGATCGCCCCGGTTTTTTCCGTCGGGCTGCTCGGCTTGACCCTGGGCGGCATCCTCTGCGGCCCGATCGCGGACCGCATCGGCGCCAAGCGGGTCTTTGCCGCCTGCGGCGCGCTCTTCGGGCTGTTCTCGCTCGCGATCCTGGATACGAACCGCATGGGCGAGCTTCTGGTCGAGCGGTTTCTCGCCGGAATCGCGCTCGGCGGCGCCTCGCCGATCGCGATCGTGATCGTGAGCGACATTCTGCCGGCGCGGCTTCGCACCGCGGTGACGATGATGATGGCTGTCTCTGCCTCGATCGGCGCGATCGCGGCCGGGCCGGTTTACGGGGTCCTGACCTTTTTCGGCTGGCGGACGGTTTTCTGGATCGGCGGCGTGCTGCCCTTGCTGCTCGTCCCCCTCATTCTGCTTTTGATGCCGGAGCCGCTCGAATTTCTCGTGATGCGCGGCGCACCGCCGGAACGCATCCGGGCGGTCCTGGCCAGGATCGAGCCGCGGCAGGATTTTTCGCGCCAGGCGGAGTTCACGGTGCCGCTCGAGAACGAGGCCGGATTCCAGCCGCTCCAGCTTTTCCGGGACGGCCGCGCCGCGATCACCGTTTCGCTTTGGACGGTGTTCGTCGTTTCCCTGATCGCGATCTATTTCCTCCTGCAATGGTTGCCGACCCTGCTTTCCGCCGACGGCCTCTCCAAAAGCGAGATCGTTCCGATTGTGAACGGATTGCAGCTCGGCGGCCTGCTCGGGGTGCTGATCGCCGTGTCGCTCGTCATCCGGCTGCCTCCCTTTCTCGTTGCCGGCGCGGGATATTCGTGCGCGGCACTCGCGGTGCTCGGGCTTGCCGTCGCACATGGGAGCCACCTCATTCTCGCCGGAATCGCGCTCAGCATCGGTATTTTCCTGCTCGGCGCGCAGAGCGTGTTGAATGTGAGCACCGCCGGCGTCTATCCCTGCTGCATGCGATCGACCGGTGTCGGCTGGGGATTCGGGATCGGGCGCGCCGGCTCGGCCTTATCTCCGGTCATTGCCGGGGCCCTGATCGCCCTGCGGTGGAAGCCGGCGGAACTCTTCATGGCGGCCGCCGCGCCGCTGGCCATGGC
Source organism: Acetobacteraceae bacterium (assembly GCA_030044345.1). Lineage (GTDB taxonomy): Bacteria > Pseudomonadota > Alphaproteobacteria > Acetobacterales > Acetobacteraceae > JAKAWQ01. The sequence continues at coordinate 2,356 of JASHVY010000100.1, forward strand.
CGTGCTTTTTGTGTTGATTGTTCATTATTTGACGCGGCGTCGGACGCTTCGTTCAAATCCGGCGTGAGCCGAGCGCCCGATCGCGGAGAAAAGTTGCTCGCGGAGCGAGCACGTTTCGCCGCGTGAATCGGGGACTTGGACGAAGAACTCTGTGCCAGCTTTCCATGAAAGCTGGCACAAGAGAGGGGGGACGATGGCACGGCCCATGGGACGATATGTCGGCGCGATCGACCAGGGGACGACGAGCTCGCGCTTCATCGTCTTCGACCGGCAGGGCCGTATCGTTTCGGCCGCGCACAAGGAACACCGCCAGATCTATCCGCAGCCGGGCTGGGTCGAGCATGATCCGGTCGAGATCCTGCGCAACACGAACGAGGTGATCGGGGCGGCGCTGGCGCGCGCCAATCTCACCGCCGCGGACCTCGCCGCGGTCGGCATCACCAACCAGCGCGAGACGACGATCCTTTGGGAAAAGGCGACGGGACGGCCGATCTCCAATGCGCTGGTCTGGATGGATACGCGCACCGACCGGCTGGTGCACCGCTATCGCCAGGAAGGCGGACAGGACCGTTTCCGTGCCCGCACCGGGCTGCCGCTCGCCACCTATTTCTCCGCGCTCAAGCTCCTCTGGCTGTTCGAGAACGTGGCGGGCGCGCGGGAGCAGGCAATGCTCGGCGAGGCTTTGTTCGGCACGGTCGATTCCTGGCTCGCCTGGAATCTCACCGGCGGGCCGGAGGGCGGGCTGCATATCACGGACGTGACCAATGCGAGCCGCACCCAGCTCATGGATCTCACGCGCTGCGCCTGGGATGCGGAATTGCTGGCGGCGTTCCGCATTCCGCGGAGCGTGCTGCCGGAGATCGTCCCCTCCTCGGCCCTTTATGGCGAGATCCGGACCGCGCCGCTCGCGGGGACGAAGCTCGCCGGCATTCTGGGCGACCAGCAGGCGGCGCTGGTCGGCCAGACCTGCTTCGCGCCGGGCGAGGCGAAGAATACCTATGGCACCGGCTCCTTCCTGCTGATGAACACGGGCGCGCGGCCGGTGCCCTCGCAGGCGGGGCTGCTCACCACCCTCGCCTATCAGTTCGGCGAGGAGCGGCCGCATTACGCGCTGGAAGGCGCGATCGCGATCACCGGCGCGCTGGTGCAGTGGCTGCGCGACAATCTGAAGCTCTTCGCCACCGCGCCGGAGATCGAGAAGCTCGCGCGGAGCGTGCCGGACAATGGCGATGTCTATTTCGTGCCCGCCTTCTCCGGCCTCTATGCGCCTTACTGGAACGATGGCGCGCGCGGCGTGATCACCGGGCTCACGCGGTTCGCGACGCGCGCCCATCTCGCCCGCGCCGCGCTGGAGGCGACCGCCTATCAGGTGCGCGACGTGGTCGAGGCGATGGAGACGGATTCCGGCATCCGGCTCGCGACGCTGCGGACGGATGGCGGAATGGTGGGCAACGAGCTTCTGATGCAGTTCCAGGCGGACATGCTGAACGCCCCGGTGGTGCGGCCGAGAATGACCGAGACGACCGCGCTCGGCGCCGCCTACGCGGCCGGGCTCGCGGTGGGGTATTGGGAGACTCTCGGCGATCTGCGTGCGAACTGGGGCATCGACCGGACCTGGCTGCCGGTGATGGCCGAGGAGGTGCGCGCGCGGCTCTATCGCTCCTGGAAGAAGGCGGTCGCGCGTTCGTTCGATTGGGTGGAGTGAGCCATTCGTTCCGCGAGTGAGCGATCCTCGAACAATGCGCTTTTCAGACGCTGCAATGCAGCATAGCTGAAGGTGCGAGCGTCGGCGGGCGACGCATCAAAAGCGCCGTGGGGATCCGGTGACGATCATGACCGCAGAAACCCAGGGTGCACCAATCCGGGGCGCACCCCAAGGCCCGCCGGGTTTGCCCGCCGGACGCGCGGTGCGGTTTGCGCTGTTGGCGCTGGCGCTCGCCTCATTCGGCATCGGCACCACCGAATTCGCCATCATGGGCCTTTTGCCCGCGGTGGCGCGCGATCTCGGCGTCGGCATTCCGCAGGCCGGGCTGCTGGTGAGCGGCTATGCGCTGAGCGTCGCCTTCGGCT
>JASHVY010000101.1 GCA_030044345.1 Acetobacteraceae bacterium
AACACGGGCAGGAGATTTTTCGCGCCGCGTTCAATGCCGCCTGGGAATCCTACGCGGATCGGGAGGATCGGGAGGAGATCGCTTTCCGGGTTGCCTGGGCGGCGGTGAAGAAGCGCTATCGCCATGTCGGCGGGGAATGGATTCCGAGAAACGACGACGAGTAGCCCGCGGCTGTTACCTTAAAGACCGATTGAGAGAATGCGCTGTGGTGAGTCGGAGGCACCGTAGGTGCCGTCCGGCGTGGCTTTCGAGAACCGGAGCGGAGCGGCCTTTGAGGGCCGTGAGCACCGGAAGCGCAGAAAGACGCGTCGGACGACCACCACAGTAGCATTCTCAATCGGTCTGTCAGCAATCAGGCCCGCGCATGGAAAAGCCGATCACCTTGCCGCTGTCGACCTCATAGGTCGTCTCGCAGCCGCGGGCGATGACGATGGGCGGGCCCCATCCCCAACCCCAGCCGGGGCCCCATCCCGGTCCCCACCAGGGCGGGCCGCCATAGAAGCCGGGCAGCACCTCGAGATGGCGATCGTCATAGGCGAGGAAGGTCTCGCCCTTCACGGAGACGCTGCGCGTCGGCACGCCGAGCGAGCGCACGAGAGCATCCTCGCTCTGCCCGACAAAGGAGGCGAGATAGGCGCGGCGCTGCTCGAGCGCCTGGTCCGCGCAGGCGCAGAGGGAAACAAGACAGAGGAGAACAAGAAGGATGAGGCAGGCGACGCGACGCATGGCGGCAGGATGAGGCCCCAGCCCGCGATTGTCACGCAAGCCCTGACGTAAGCCCTGGTGGGGGCAGCCACAGAACATCCCCGATGCGCGCCGCGCCGGCGGCGATCATCGCGAGCCGGTCGAAGCCCAGGGCAATGCCGGCGCATGGCGGCAGGCCCGACGCGAGCGCGGCCAGAAGCTCTTCGTCCATTGGCCAATCAGGCCCGGTCGTGGCATGGCGGCGGGCGCGGTCGGCCTCGAAACGGGCACGCTGCTCGGCCGCATCGGTGAGCTCGACGAAGGCGTTGGCAAGCTCGATCCCGCAGAGGAAAAGCTCGAAGCGCTCGGCGACGCGCGGGTCGGCGGGGTCGCGGCGGGCGAGCGCGGCCTGCGCGGCCGGCCAATGGGTCAGAAAGGTGGGATGGGCGCGGCCGAGATGCGGCTCGACCCGCTCGAGGAGGAGGCGGAAGAAAAGATCCTCCCAGCTCTCGCTTGGGCGGAGCGTGGTGCGCGCGGCTTCGGCGAGGGCGGGGGCATCCTCCGCGGTCGCGAGGAGATCGGCGCCCACATGGCGGAAGAAAGCCTCGGCGAGGGTGAGGCGCTCGAAGCGGGAGAGGTCGGTGGTGACGCCGCGGCAGGTGACGGTGGGCGGCAGAACGGCGCAAAGGTAGGAAAACGTCTCCGCGATCAGGCTCTCCATATCCGCGCCCGGCCGGTACCATTCGAGCATGGTGAATTCCGGCGCATGGAGATCGCCCGCCTCGCCGTTCCGCCAGACCCGCGCAAGCTGGAAGATCGGGCCCGCGCCGCCGGCCAGCAGCTTCTTCATCGCGAATTCGGGGCTGGTGTTCAGGAAGAGCGTCCGAAGCTCGCCGCTGGGCGAGAGGGCTTCGGTGCGGAAGGGGCGGAGATGCACCTCCTCGCCGGGGGTCGGCACCGCATAGGGCGTCTCGACCTCATGATACCCGCGGGACGTGAAGAAGGCGCGCGTCGCGGCGGCCAGCAGGGCGCGGCGGCGAAGATAGGGCAGGCGTGCGGCCAGACGCTCGGGGTGCCAAGGGGGGGTGAGCAGCGAAGTGGGCGATTGCTCCATCGCGGCTTTGGGATTAGGCGAAAAAAATGCCTGACGGAACCACGGTTGCCAAAACGCTGAAGACGGCGCGCGATCTCATGCAGGCCGGTCTGATCGCGCCGGAGCGCGAGTCTGCGATCGCCGAAGTCGCGGAAAAATATGCCGTGGCGATCCCGCCGGCGCTCGCGGCGCTGATCGGCGATGCGAAAGACCCGCTCGGCCTTCAGTTCGTGCCCGACCCGGCCGAGCTCGAGGTCGCACCCGCGGAAAGCGCCGATCCGATCGCCGATGAGGCGCTTTCGCCGATCAAGGGGATCGTGCATCGCTATCCGGATCGAGCGCTGCTGAAGCCCATCCTCGCCTGTCCGGTCTATTGCCGCTTCTGCTTCCGCCGCGAGCAGGTCGGGCCCGATGGCGGCATGCTGACCGGGAAGGAGCTCGCTTCCTGCTATGAATGGCTCGCGGCGCGGCCGGCGATCCGCGAGGTGATCCTGACCGGCGGCGATCCGCTCATGCTCTCGCCGCGCCGGTTGGGTGCGATCGTCGCGGCCCTTTCGGCGATCCCGCATCTCGAGAGCCTGCGCGTGCATTCGCGCGTGCCGCTCGCCGCGCCCGAGCGGATCACCGCTTCGCTCGCCGCGTCCCTCGCCGCCGGCAAGCCGATTTGGCTCGTCCTGCATGCCAACCATGCGCGCGAGATCACGGGGGCGGTGCGGGACGCGGTCCGGCGCCTGCTCGCCGCGGGCATTCCCGTGCTCGGCCAGTCCGTGCTCCTCGCCGGCGTCAATGACACGGAAGAGGCGCTCGCTTCACTCTTCCGCGCGATGATCGCGGCACGGATCAAGCCCTATTACCTCCATCAGCTCGACCGCGCGCCGGGAACGGCACGGTTTCACGTGCCGATCGCGCGCGGCCGCGCCCTCCTCGCCGCCCTGCGCGGCAAGCTGCCAGGCCATGGTTTTCCGACCTATGTGATTGATATCCCGGGTGGTGCGGGCAAGGTTCCGATCGGCCCGGATTTTCTGGCGGGCGCGGAGAGCGTGCGCGACCCGGCCGGGCGGCTGCACCGCCTTGCTCCCGCCCACCTTGCTCCAGCCGGGGGCAGCGGCTAGAAGCCCGCCGGGCTATTCCCGAGCAATTCCGTGAGTTCAACGCATGAAGCAGCAGGCGAACCAGATTCGCGCCGGCCAGGTGATCGAGCATGAGGGTCGCCGCTGGACCGTCCTCAAGCAGCAGATCATCACCCCGGGCAAGGGCGGCGCCTTCATCCAGGTGGAGATGCGCGACCTCAAATCGGGCAACAAGACGAACGAACGCTGGCGCACGGCCGATACCGTCGAACGGCTGCTGACCGACGAGAAGGAGTTCACCTACTCCTACACGGATGGCGCCAATCTCGTGCTGCTCGACAACGAGACCTATGAGCAGACGATGGTGCCGGTCGAGCTGCTCGGCGACGCGGCTTCATTCCTGCAGGACAACATGCCGGTGACGGTCGATCTCGTCGAGGGCGAGCCGGTCGCGGTCCATTTGCCACAGACGGTGGTGCTCGAGGTGGTGGAGGCGGATCCGGTCGTGAGAGGCCAGACCGCGGCTTCGTCGTACAAGCCGGCGCGGCTTGCCAATGGCGTGAAGACGATGGTGCCGCCCTTCGTCGAGACCGGCGAGAAGATCGTCGTGCGCACGGAAGATTCGAGCTACGTGGAGCGGGCGAAGGCATAAGAGCCCGTTTGGGAATGCGACTGTGGTGGTCGTCCGGCGTGTCTTTCTGCGCTTCCGGTGCTCACGGCCCTCAAAGGCCGTTCCGCTCCGGTTCTCGAAAGCCGCGCCGACCAGCGCCTGCGGCGCTTCCGACTCACCAGAGCGCATTCTCAAGCAGGCTCTGAGAAGGCATAAGCCAAGAGAGGAGAGCACGCGGCGATGCCGCCACCGCAATCGCCGCATCTCACCGTGATGATGAACGCCGCGCAGAAGGCGGCGAAGCGTCTGTTACGGGATTTTAACGAAGTCGAGCAGCTTCAAGTCAGCGTGAAAGGCCCGTCGGACTTCGTGAGCCAGGCGGATCTGCGCGCCGAGGCCAGCTTGCGCCAGGAGCTCGAGAAGGCGCGGCCGGGATACGCCTTCCTGATGGAGGAATCCGGCGCTTCGGGCTCGCCCCGCTGGGCATGGCGATGGATCGTCGATCCGCTCGACGGGACCACCAATTTCCTGCACGGGATGCCGCACTGGGCGATCAGCATCGCGCTCGAGCGGCGTCTCGCTGATGGCGGGTCGGAAATCGTCGCGGGCGTCGTCTATAGCCCGGCGGCGAACGAGATGTTCCGCGCCGAAAAGGGCGCCGGCGCCTATCTCAACGATCACCGGCTCAGGGTTTCGGCCCGGCGGGAGATGGGGGAGGCGGTCTTCGCCACCGGCATTCCGTTTGCCGCCGCCCCTTCCGAGCAGCGCTTGGCCTTCGCCCGCACGCTCGGGCTCCTCATGCCGCAAGTCGCCGGGGTGCGCCGATTCGGCGCCGCCGCGCTTGATCTCGCCTGGGTCGCGGCCGGCCGATTCGACGGTTACTGGGAGCTCGGGCTCAAGCCCTGGGACATGGCGGCGGGCCTCTTGCTGGTGCGCGAAGCAGGCGGCTTCGCGACCGACCCCGCGGGCGGAGATCCATTGGCAAGCGGTGATGTGGTGGCCGCGAATCCGGCGCTGCATCCGCGTCTTCTCGAAGCGGTGAGCGCGGGGATGGAAGCGGCGGAGCGGCGTGGCCGGGCGGGGACGGGGTAAGCATTCCCGCCGATTGACCAGGACGATTGAGAAATGCACGCCGCACGCCAGCGAAAACCGGCTAAAAATGACGCATAACGTTGGCACTGGGAGACGCCTCGGCTAGTGTCGCCATGATTATGCGGAGGGGCTTCGTCATTGCGGCCGTGCTGGTGCTCGCCGCGCCATGGGCGCGTGGTCAGGTGAGCGTGAATATGAACGCGCTCAATGCGCTTGCGCCCGCGCCCGCTCCCAAGCCCGGCCCTTCCGCCGTTCCCGTGCCGCGTGTCGAGGCCGTGCGGCCGGCACCTGTGCCCGCCGGTCCGTTGCCTCTGCCGCCGATTCCGCCTTCCGGACCGATGCCGCCGGCGCCTCGGTATGCGACGGTCGGAGGCACGACGATCGGACCGCTGCCCTCGCCCCCATCGCGGCATCCGCCGGCGAAGCCGGTGCTGGCACCGATCGTCCTGGTCGGGCCACCGCATCCCGAGCCGCTGCCGACGCCACCGCAGGTGGTGGACGGCGCGCCCGGCCAGGCGCTGCGCATTCCCGGCGGCGTCCGGGTGACCTTCGGCGCGACCGACGCCGCTCTCAACCCGGCGACGCTCGCCGCCCTTCGGGAAATCGCGGGCGCGGCGGTGGAGGAGCATGCGCCCGCGGTCTCGGTCGATGCCTATGCGAAGAGCGATCCCTCCGACCCATCGACGGCGCGGCGGCTTTCGCTCTCGCGGGCGCTCGCCGCGCGGGCGGTGCTGCGCGAGGCCGGCATCGCTTCCGAGCATATCTATGTGCGCGCTTTGCTCGCCGAGGCCGGGCCGGCTCCGCTGCCGGCGAACCGCGTGGACGTGACATTCCAGCCCGGGCCGAAAGCTCCGCCGGCCACGGGAACGTCCCAAGGAATCCCTAAGGGAATGCCATGACCCGGCCGACCGCGTACCTGCTGCGCATGCTGGCCTTCCTGGTGGTGGTGGCGATCGTCGGCGTGCTGCTTTCGCCCCGGCTGCACGCTGCCTTCTGGTACAATCCCGTCCTCAACAGCTTTATCTTCTTTATCGAGATCTGCGGGATCGCCTGGAACCTGCGCCAGGTGCTGCGCCTGCAGCCCGAGGTGACCTGGGTGGAAACCTTCCAGCGCGGCCGCGCGCGGCTGGCCACTCTGCCCGCGCCCCGGCTGCTCGCCTCGATGGCGAGCATGCTGGCCACGCGGGCGGGCAAGGGCGCCGACGGCCATGACCGGGTGACGCTCTCCGCCTCCTCGATGCGCAGCCTGCTCGACGGGATTGCAAGCCGTCTCGACGAAAGCCGCGAGCTCTCGCGTTACATGACGGGCCTGATGATCTTTCTCGGCCTGCTCGGCACTTTCTGGGGATTGCTGCGCACGGTCGGCGCGGTGAGCGAGGTGATCAGCGGGCTCTCCGTGCAATCGGGCGATGTCGGCGCCATGTTCGGCCAGCTCAAGGCCGGGCTGGTCCAGCCGCTGCACGGCATGGGGACCGCCTTCTCCTCGTCGATGTTCGGCCTTGCCGGCGCGCTGGTGCTCGGCTTTCTCGATCTGACCGCCGGCCAGGCGCAGAACCGCTTCTACAATGAGCTCGAGGATTGGCTGGCGAGCCTCACACGGCTTTCGAGCGGTGTGCTCGGCGGCGAGGGCGAGACGGCGGTGCCGGTCTATGTGCAGTCTCTGCTCGAGCATACCGCGGAGAATATGGAGGAGCTGCAGCGCATCCTGGTACGCGGGGAAGACGGACGCACGCAGGTGAACCATGCGCTGGCGATGCTCTCCGACAAGCTCGCGACACTTTCGGACACGATGCGCACCAATCAGCAATTGATGCTGCGGATTGCCGAGACGCACGCGGCGCTGAGCCCCGCGCTCGCCCGCTTCGCCGAGATGCGCGGAGAGGGCGGGCTCGACGAGGCGGTGCGGGCGCATCTGCGCAGCATGGATCTCACGCTGCAACGGCTGCTGGCCGAGACCGAGCAGGGGCGTTTGCAGAGCACGACCGAGCTGCGCAACGACCTCCGGCTGCTCACTCGGACGGTCGCGGCGCTGGCCGAGGAGCAGCCGCGATGAGCGGCGGCGGCTTTGGTGTCTGCAATGCCCGCCGACGCGGCGGGCGGGCAGGGTAGGGAAAGATGCCGGCAGGGATGCGGCGGAGAAGCAGCGGACTCGGGCTCAATCCCTGGCCGGGGTACGTCGATGCGCTCTCGACGCTGCTCATGGTCGTCATCTTCGTGCTGCTGGTCTTCGTGCTGGCGCAAATCTTTCTCTCGATCTCGCTCTCGGGGCGCAACAAGGCGCTCGAGCAGCTCAACCAGCAGGTCGCGAACCTGACCGACATGCTGGCGCTCGAGAAAAGTCATGAGACCGCCCTGCAACTTTCCGTTTCGCAATTGACGAGCCAGCTCCAGGGCGCGCAGGCGGCAAAGAGCTCGCTCGCCCAGCAGCTTGCGGCTCTTCAGGCCGAAGAGGCTCAGGCCGTGAGCGCACGCAGTGCGGCCGAGAGCGCGCGGGACAAGCTCGCGGCGGAGCTCGCCGATGCAGAGCTGCAATTGCAGTCCGGCAATGCGCGGCTCGTGCAGTTGCAATCGGATCTGGCGGCGGCCGGCGCGCGGGCGGATCAGGCCACGCAGGCGAACAGGGCGCAGGCGAGCGAGCTGGTGGCGACCGCGGCGGAGCTCGCGGCGGCGAAGAAACGGCTGGCCGACATGCAGGCCGAGATCGCCGCGCTCGATCGCACGGTGAAGGTCAATCAGGCGACGATCACGGCCAAACTCTCCGATCTTGCCAATCTCACCGAGCAGGTGCAGGCGCTTCAGGCGCTGCGCGACGCGCTCGAGAAGAAGGTGGAGGACGCGGCGGTACGGGCGACGACGGAGGCGGAGCGGCGGGCGGCGGCCGAAGCTCTGCTTCAGAGCGAGAAGGGGCTGGCGGATAGCGCGGTGGCGCGCATTGCCCTTCTCAACGAGCAGATCTCGGCGCTCAGGGCGCAGCTTGCGAGCCTCGATGCCGCGCTTGGCGCCTCGGAGAAGGAAGACCAGGCGAAGGATGTGCAGATCGCCGATCTCGGACGGCGGCTGAATGCCGCGCTCGCCCAGCGTGTCCAGGAGCTCGAGCTCTATCGCAGCGAGTTCTTCGGCAAGCTGCGCGCGGCGCTGGCGAACCAGCCCGGGATCCATATCGTCGGCGATCGCTTCGTCTTCCAGAACGAGGTGCTGTTTCCGATCGGCAGCGCCGATCTCACGCCCGAGGGGAAGCTCAAGATCATCGAGCTCGCCCTCACCCTGCAGGATATCGCGCGGAAGATTCCGTCGGGATTGCACTGGGTTCTGGACGTTCAGGGCTATACCGACGCCACGCCGATCCACACGCCGCAATATCCGTCGAACTGGGAGCGCTCCGCGCAGCGGGCGATCAATGTGGTGAATCTCCTGATCCAGCAGGGAGTCTCGTCGGACCGACTCGCCGCGACGGGGTTCGGCGCCACCCATCCGCTCGACTCCGCAGGCACGCCCGACGCCTACGCGAAGAATCGCCGCATCGAGTTCCTGCTCACCAATTATCAATAAACCTTGGGCGCCCATTCGCGGGGTGCCCGGTATCGACATCGAACTGAGAGGGATGGGGCGACGACCTTGCCGCTAGCTGTCATTGTTTTCTCGCGTGATTCAGACCTGCGGTGAGCCCACCTTCGGTCATCACGCTCTCGAGCAGGATGGGATCGCTCA
>JASHVY010000102.1 GCA_030044345.1 Acetobacteraceae bacterium
GCCGAACTCGCGGCGGCCGAGGAATTCCTGCTCACCGTCACGGATAGCGGCTTTGGCAAGCGGACCTCGGCGTACGAATACCGTGCCACCGGGCGGGGCGGGCAGGGGATCGTCAATATCACGCTTTCGGAACGCAGCGGCCGCGCGGTCGCCGCGAGTTTCCCGGTGAGCGAGGGAGAGCACGTGATGCTGGTGACGGACGCCGGGCGGCTGATCCGTGTGCCGGCCGATCAGGTGCGCCTGACCGGCAGGGCGGCGATGGGCGTGAGGTTGTTCCGCCTCGAAAACGGAGAGCGTGTGACGAGTGTCTTCCCCGTGCTCGAGGCCGGCGCTGACGAGGGCGGAGACGGCTGAGATGGACCTGATCGGCAAGGCCGGGGTCTATCCCGGCACCTTCGATCCGGTGACCAACGGGCATCTCGATATCATTGGCCGGGCTGCGCGCATCTTGCCGCGGCTCATTGTCGGCGTGGCGACCAATGTGGGCAAGACGCCGATCTTTCCGCTGGAGGAACGGGCTGAGCTCGTGCGCGCGGAGACCGACGTGATCGCCCGGCGCACGGGCGCGCGGATCGAGGTGTGCCCGTTCGATGGTCTGCTCGTCGCCTTCGTGCGTGCGGTGCAGGCGGGCGTGATCGTGCGAGGCCTGCGCGTGGTTGCCGATTTCGATTACGAGTTCCAGATGGCGGGAATGAATGCCCGGCTTGACCCCGGCATCGAGACCGTATTCTTGATGGCGAGCGAGCGCCATCAGTTCATCTCCTCCCGCTTCGTTCGCGAAATCGCCGCGCTGGGCGGAGATATTTCTTCCTTTGTCCCTCCGCTCGTGCTCGAGCGCATGCTCGCGCGCCTGCGGAGGAAGCACCCATCATCACGGGATGAAGGACCATGCAGCGACGCACGTTGATCCTTGCAACTCTTCTGGGAGGCCCCATGATTGCCAGCGCGAGCGCTGCGGCGCAGTCCGATCTCGCCAACACCGTTTACATAGACCTGAAATACGGCAGGGTCGTGATCGCGCTGCGGCCCGATCTCGCGCCGAAGAACGTCGCCCAGGTCGAGAAGCTGGTGCGTGCGCATTTCTATGACGGCACGCCGTTCTGGCGGGTGATCAGCGGGTTCATGGCCCAGGGCGGCGACCCGACCGGGACCGGAACCGGCGGCAGCAATCTGCCCGACCTGCCGGCGGAATTCACTGACAGTACCGAGTTCCTTCGCGGCACGGTCGGGATGGCGCGCGCCAGCGATCCGAACAGCGCGAACAGCCAGTTCTTCATCTGCCTTGCGCCGGCGACGTTCCTCGACGGCAAATACACGATCATCGGCCAGGTGGTGCAGGGCATGCAGTATGTGGACGAGATCAAGAAAGGCACCGGGCCCAATGGCGAGGTGACGGATCCGGACCACATCATCCACATGACGATGGCAAGCGACGCCAAAAACTGACCTTAATGCCAGCTTTCATAGAAAGCTGGCACGGAGTTCTTTGTCCAAGTGCCCGATTCACGCTCTTGGCCGCGGCGCAGCTCTTCTGCGGCTGCGCGAGCCGGCAGCCTATTGCACGGACATGCCGCCCCGACGAATTTATAGTGAAGGCTGCACATTGATATGGTAGGCCAAATTTTGCTGATTCGCGGAGAATTGGGGGAACGAGGAGTGCGAGGCCAGTCCAGGGCTCGTCCGGCGGCGGCGGAGAAGGGGCTGGCGGCGGCGGAGCCGGTGCATGCCCGGCGTTTCGGGGTCGCACGCTCCGCCCGCTCGAGCGCGATGCTGGAAGACTATACCGAGTTGATCTCCGATCTGCTGGCGGAGCATGGCGAGGCGCGCACGACCGATATTGCCCGGCATCTCGGCGTCGCACACCCGACGGCCACCAAGACGATCGGGCGGCTGAAGCGGGAGGGGCTGGCGACCGCCCGGCCCTATCGTGGTGTATTTCTCACGGAGGCAGGGCAGGTGATGGCGGCACGGGCGAGGGCGCGGCATCGGCTGGTGGTGGAGGTTCTGCTCGCGATCGGCGTTCCGCCCGAGGCGGCCGAGGCGGATGCGGAGGGAATAGAGCATTACGTGTCGGATGTGACGCTGGCGGCGTTCGACCGGTTTCTCCGCGGCCGGCGCGCATGATGCCCGCTTGACGCTGGCAGCGAGGCAGCGTTGAAGGCGCAAGGGCGAGCCCGTAGCTCAGTCGGTAGAGCACGAGACTTTTAATCTTGGGGTCGTGGGTTCGATTCCCACCGGGCTCACCATCTTCCATGGAAAGATGGCATATAGCTCTTTGTCCCAGTGGTCTTTGTCCAAGTGCCCGATTCACGCGGCGAAAACAGCTCGCTCCGCGAGCAACTTTTCTCTAGAAGGCGTTATGAACCTTCTATCAAGCCCAATGCGATAAACAAAATGCGGTAAACAAAAAAGAGAAGTTGTTCTTTCTTGAAAGAAAGAACCAAAGAACTTTTGTCCTTTTATTTGGAGTCTCCAGCCGGCACCTGGTCCGGGAAACGGAAAAAGTCTTTTTGCTTCTTTTTCTTCAGAAAAAGAAGTCTTCTTCTTTCTGATATTTCATCGAAGTGCATAACACACTCTAAGATGTCTTTTGTTTTCTCGTGTGATTCGGACCTACGGTGATTCCACCTTCGGTCATCACGCTCTAAGGCGAACCCCGGCGGCAGTTGTCACGCCTTCCCTTCGACAAGGAGTTCGGGGCATCCGGGGGCTTGACCGGGACTGGGTGCAACCCCCTCTTTTCTCTGTCAGGCGGAGCCGCCCCGGCCCGCTTGGCCCGATCACCCGTTCCGAGGTCCCAGACATGCCCCTCCTGCGTCGCTCTCTCCTCGCAGCCGCCGCGGCGGCATCCCTCCCAGCCATTGCCCTTGGCATTGCCCCCGGCATTGCCCGCGCGGCGCCGGCTTCAGACCCGGCGCTCGGTCTGCGAACGCTCGGCGATCCCAAAGCGAAGGTGCATGTCATCGAGTATTTCTCCCTCACCTGCACCCACTGCGCCGACTTCGCGAACGAGACGATGCCGGAGGTCGAGAGCAAGCTCATCACGCCGGGCAAGGTCTATTGGATCTTCCGCGATTTCCCGCTCGACCGGGTGGCGCTGACGGCGGCCATGGTCGCGCGCACCCTGCCGCCGGAACGCTATGCCCCCTTCATCTTCGCCCTCTTCGCGAGCCAGGACCGCTGGGCCTTCGCCCCGGACGTAAACTCGACCGCCGAGCTCGGGAAGACGGCCGCGCTCGCCGGCATGTCCTCAGATACCTTTCAGAAAGCGATCGCCAACAAGACCCTCGAGACCTTCATCCTCGGCGAGGCTCGGGAAGCCCAAGAAAAATATCATGTCGACTCGACGCCGACCTTCATCATCAACGGCCAGCCGCATGCCGGGGAGATGCCCTACGCGGACTTCGCCAACCTGATCGCCGCTGCCAGCGGCTGAAGGAGAGAGTTTGCCCGCCCGCGTCACGCGCCTGCGCCTGGTCGGATTCAAAAGTTTTGCCGAGCCGGTCGTCATCGAAATTTTGCCCGGCCTGACCGGCATCGTCGGCCCGAATGGCTGCGGCAAGTCGAACGTCGTCGATGCGCTGCGCTTCGTGATGGGCGAGACGAGCGCCCGGTCGATTCGCGGCGGCGAGATGGAGGACGTGATCTTCGCCGGCACCGCGGCCCGGCCGGCACGCAACCTTGCCGAGGTGGCGTTGACCCTGGAAGCCGGCGAGGAGCCCCTGCCCACGCCCTTCCATGCTGCGTCGGAGATCGTGATCAGCCGCGGCGTCGAGCGCGGGCGCGGCAGTGCCTTCCGCATCAACGGGGAGGAGGTGCGGGCACGGGACGTGCAGACCCTGCTTGCCGATCTTGCCAGCGGCGCGCGTTCCTCGGCCCTGGTGAGCCAGGGACGGGTCACGACCCTGATCTCGGCGCGGCCGGAGGAACGGCGGGCTTTGCTTGAGGAAGCCGCCGGCATCACCGGGCTGCACGCGCGGCGTCACGAGGCCGAGCTTAAGCTGCAAGCTGCCGAGGCCAATCTCGCCCGAGCCGAGGAGATCAAGGCCGGGCTCGAGGAGCAGCTCGCCAACCTCAAGCGGCAGGCGCGTCAGGCGAGCCGATATCGCAATCTCGGCGGCGCGATCCAGACCGCCGAAGCCGAGCTTCTGGCGATCGAACGGGCCCGAACCCTCGCCGACCACGCGGCAGCCACTGCCGAGCTTGACGCCGCCCGCGCAAGCCTCGCCGAGGCGACCGAAGAGGCGACGGCAGCAAGCGCGCGGGCGGCCGAGACAGCAGCGCGCCTGCCCAGTGTGCGCGATGCGGAGGCGGAGGCGCGCACCGCGCTCGAACGGACACGCCTCTCCCGCGAGCAGATCGAGTCCGAAGTGACGCGTGCCCGTGAGGCTCTCGCCGCTTCCGAGATACGGCTTGCCGAAATCGAACGTGATCTTGGCCACTCCGCCGCTCTCGCAGCCGATGCCGATGCCGCGATTGCCCGGCTCCATGCCGAGAACGAGGAGATCGTGATTGCGGCTGCGGCGGTGCCCGAGCAGGAAGCGGCCGTTGCTGCCGCCTTTGCCGCTGCGGCGGCGGAGGCGGCGGAGGCAGAGACAGCTTCCGATCAGGCCGCCGAGGAGGCCGCATCACTCGTGGCCCGCATCACCGCTTTCGATACGGAGCGCAACCGGACACGTCAGCGTCTCGATCGACTCGGGGAGGAACGGGCGCGACTCGAGCGTGAACGGGAGCGCCTGCTCGCCATCCGGC
>JASHVY010000103.1 GCA_030044345.1 Acetobacteraceae bacterium
TCACGCCCCATCGCGATCAGCGGCACCTGATCGCGATACGCCTCTTCAAGCTTGTTCATCGGACCTGGCCGCCGCGTGACCGCAGCCCAGAATGCCTCCGGCTCCCGAGAATCCGGGAGCGGGCCACCATCCGGACGCGCTGGCGCTTGCGCATTGCGTGCCGCTTCGCGAGCCGGAAGCCATCAGCCAGGACGCCGACGCCGACCCGCAGCCGGTGTGTCACTGCGGCACATCCGTGACGGCAGGCGCGGTCTCGACTTCGAACCCGGCCGACACCGCGAGACGAAGAAGGTTCGCATATCCAAGCTTCGCATAGGTGAGCGGATGCGCCTTGGCGGGATCCTGCTCGGCTTCGACGACCAGCCAGCCCTGATAGCCGCGATCGTGCAGCATCCGCAGCAAGGGTGGGAAGTCGACGCACCCGTCACCCGGTACGGTGAAGATCCCGCCCAGAAATGCGTCCTGGAAGCTCATATCCTCGCTTCGCGCCCGATTTAGCATCGGCCGGCGAACATCCTTGCAGTGCACGTGCACGACGCGATCGAGGTGGCGGGCCAGCAGTCGCTGCGGGTCGCCACCGGCGAACATGCAATGGCCCGTATCGAACAACAAGCCAACCGCGGGTCCGGATGCCGCCATCAGCCCGTCGATCTCCTGGTCGGTCTCGACGATCGTGCCCATATGGTGGTGAAAAGCCATGCCGATGCCGAATGTCGCCATGCGCTCGGCCAGCGCGGTGATCTTGCGGCCATAGGCGGTCCATTCATCCGCTGCCAGGCGAGGCCGCAGCGATATCGGTGCCGCGATCCCCTCATGACGGCCGCGTGATGTGTCGGCATAAACCACGACTTTGCAGCCGAGATCGCGCAGCAGCGTCAGGTGCGGCAGAACCGCATCGAATTCCTCATTCACTTCGCGGTCGAGGATGCGACCGTCATACCAGCCCGACACCAGCTCGAGCCCATGTCCGTCGAGCAAACTGCGCAGCGCCGCCGCTTGCCGTGGAAACTTGCCGCCCATTTCGATACCGCGATATCCTGATGTGCGCGCCTCCGACAGGATGGTGTCCAACGGTGTGTCCCCCCCCAGCCAGGGCAGGTCGTCGTTCATCCAGGTGATCGGGTTGATGCCGAGCTTCACGGTCATGCATTCGTCCTTGGTCGTTCAGTGGCGATGGCGGGGCTGCTTCAAACACGCTGAGGGGTGTCAGGCCGCGCCATTGCCGGATGGGTCCCTCGCGTTCCGGCGTTGCATCTCGATCAGGCGTTCCGATGCGCGCTCGATCCGGCGTGCCCGCTCGCGGATCCAGGGGATCCGGTTGGAATAAAGCGCGGGAGCGAAGTCGAGCGGATCCTGTCGCGGTCCCGCAAGCGCGTTGTTCGGGTCTTCCGGATAGACGATCTCCCGAACGCCGATCAGAAGGTCGAGCTGCGCCGCCTCCTCCTCTGAGAGCAGGACGATGCTGCGCATGCCGAAGGCGAGCGGCTTTGCTCCGCGCCGCAGGGTCACCGAGACGGTCACGATCCCGGGTCTGTCCGGCATGAGCACTTCGAGCTTCGGGTCGTCGGTCCGGCCTCGCTCCACTCCGTTCACCTCCCAGGCCATATCGAGCGCGCTCGGCGCTCCGAACGGGCCGACATCGACGTGAAACCACAGGCGCTCGCCTGCTGCCCCGAGCATTCGGCCGCCGCGAGCCGGCAGCGGGCCGAGCACACGGCAGGATGGGAGGCGCAGATGATCCAGCACGTTGCGCGTGATCATCTCGACATGGGTGTTGCGCGGCACCAGGATCGGCCAGTCCGTGGTGGCGCCCTGGAAGACGATGCCGCCGCGCGCGGAGACATAGATGCCCATCGTTGCCGCAGCGCCGTGCCGCGATGCGACCCAGCCCTCTCCCAATTTCGCAAGGCCAAGGATCACGAAATCCCTTGGCGTTCCGAACTCCCCGGTAACCACGGCGAGCCCGTTCCGCATCCGATAGACCGCGCCGTCCACCTCGTAGCCGAGCAGCGGAAAGGATTCGTCGGCGCCGAAGACTTCGCCGGCAGCCAGTCCCGTTCCGGCATAGACCCAATGCTCCGGATGCTGGACCGTGTAGCCCAGCGTCTCGCGCTTGCCGTCCCACCATCCGCCGCCGAGCGCGATCGAAACGCCGGTCACGGCGCATTCCGGATCGAATTCGAACCAGCAATCCCGCGTCCACTTGCCATGGGACTCGGTCGGCGGTGGTGCCTTGGCGCAAATGAAAGCCGTGTCGTCATCCGTGAAATGAATCCGATAATAGCCGATATTGCCGCTGAAGAAGGCGACGTTGCCGCCGCGGCCGATATGGCGCGCGATCGCGCCCCGCATCTCCGAACTCCAGTACTCGTCATGTCCGACGCTGAGCAGGAGCGCGTAGGGGTCGAGCACGGCTGGATCCTTCTGCAGGTCCCAGTCCGTGCAGTAATGCGGTTGATACCCGTTGCGTTCCAGCCAGGCGATGAACGGCGCGTCCCAGTGCTCGAATGTCTGTCGCCGGGACGCCGGATCATAGAAATCCTGTGGATCGGCCTCCATCACCAACCCGCCGGTGCCGCATCCCGGCCGGCGCCAGGTGACCTTAAATCCTGGCCGATCAGCCTCAGCCGACCACATCGCCTCGCTGTACAGGCTGCCATAACCGGTCGCGTTGTAGGCAGCGAAGGTGGCCCAGGAAACCTTGTAGAGAATCGTGCCGGACGTGACCGGCCCTCGATGGCGCAGAATGAACAGCGCCTTCGCCTCGGTCGCGAAGCTGGTGCTCGTGTCGGGAACGGTTTCCGTGCCGTCGGCGGCGATCTCGATCAGGATCGCGATATAAGCGCCGCTCGGCCAGTCCTGCGGGATATCGAACGCATAGGCAGGCCATCCCCAGTCCAGATCCGGTGGCCCATCCGGCACCGAATATCCGTCCGCGATGCCGCCGAGCGTCCCGATACGCTCCAGCCTGGCGCCCTGGCGATAGAACTCCACCCGGAAGCGTGGACTGTCGGTCGAGACATGCAGGACAAGCTGCTCGCCCGGGAACAGGCTCGGCGTGTGCGGGTAGCCGCGGATCATCGTGAGCGCGCTTGATGCAGGCTCACGGCATGCGCCGCCGCTCCGGCAGCATCAGCGCAGGCCCAGTTTCGAGAGGGCGAGATATTCCGGCACCTGACTCGCTGTCACCAACTGCCCGCTGGTCTGCTGATACAATCCTGGATCCACACCAAAGGCATTGTAGAAATAGAGCATCACGACCGGCAGCGCGCCGAACAGATAAGACGGCAGTCCGATCGTCGCGACCATTTTGTCGTTCTGCAGCGCGTGCAGCGTGAAGTCGTCGACATCCGAACCGGCAATGGGAACGCTCTTCGGTGGCAGGCCCTGCTCCTCGACGAATTTTACCGCGATGGCGTTCCCGATCGCGCCAAGCGCGAAGATCGCCTTGATATCCTTGTTCACGGCATAGAAGGCGCGGAGGATCTCGACGCTACGGGTGATCTCCTCGCCGACGTTGAGCTGCGAGACGCGCGGCTTCTTTGCCGCCAGGCCGTCGATGAACCCCAGCGTCTTGAGCCGCAGGATCGGATTTCCCGGCTCGTGATTGATGACAACCACATGGGCGCCGTCCGCAATCAGTGGCGCGACCTGGCTGGAAACCTGGGCGGCGGCGAAGCGGATATCGGTGCCGACAAAGCCCAGGGGTTGGCCGTCGACAAATCGGCCTGAATAATCGGCCGGCGGCGGCGTGTCGAAGAAGATCACCGGCACGCCGGCTTCGCGCGCGGTGCGCAGCGGCCCGAGCATGGCCTGCGCCGCGGCGCCGGTCGTTGCGACGCCCGAACCGCCGGCGGAGGCTGCGGCGGCGACCATGCTGGCCTGCTGGCCCGGATCGTAATGCTCCGGCGCCTCGAAGACGACTTTCACACCGAGGATGCGGCCAATCTCTGCCGCCCCGCGCGCCACGGTGGCCCAGTAGGGATCATAAGTGCCGGCGTGGGGCACGACATAATAAGTGCCAGCCGGATCCCGGCCACGAAAATCCGGGATGTTCCTGAGCGGGGCGGCCGGCTGACAGGCGGGGGCCGCCTGCGCCGGACGGGTCGTCGCCAATGCCGCCGCCACGGCGCCGAGCGCACCGCTGGCGAGGAACTGCTGCCGCGTGAGATGCGAGGTCATTGCGTTCTCCTTCCCAGTCAGATGCGAACAAGGAAGTGAGGCTATCGGCCCACCGGCCAGAGCGCCAGGAATTGGAACGCTCTAAAGAGAACGGTATGGTCCGAGTTGTGCCGGTGTCAACGGTTAAAAAAACCGATGCTCGGCAGGATCGCTGGCGGGGACGAGTGGTATCCGGAAAGACTCGATGCTGCGCCGCAACCGTCCCATTCGACTCGCAACGGAAATGCGGTTTTCGCTTGCGCTGAAATCCCGCCAATGCGTAGGTTGGTGTGGAACGTTCCGTGCCAGTCGGAGGAAACCATGCCCATTCCGATGGCTCCTCGCTGCATTTGCGCGGTCACGACATGAATACCACGGATCCCAGTGCTGGCCCCACTGCGGGCCCCACTGCGCAGATCCCGATTCCGGGACACGTGTCGCCCGCTCTACGGCGTCGCCCGCGGCACCCTCTCGCGCATTTCCTGTTGCATCATCACACGGAACTCGGCTCTGCCGGCGCCGTAATC
>JASHVY010000104.1 GCA_030044345.1 Acetobacteraceae bacterium
TTCGCCGACGCAGCACTCGATTTTCTCGACGCGCTCGAGGTGGAGGCCGAGAGCATGGCCGCTCCGCCACCCGTCCCGGCCTATCCGGAGGAACGGACCGAACCAGCCCTTGTACCGCCCGAATCCACCCCGGAGCCCGCTTCCGCGTCGCTGCCCGCACCGGAGGCAGTGGCGCCGGCGATGGCCGCAGCGCCGATCGATGACCGGCCGCCGGAGCCGGCGATCAAGCCGATCGTCATTGGCGCGGAAGAGGCGGCGGATGTCCCGAAGAAGCGGGGCTGGTGGCGCCATTAGAAGGTATTATGAACCTTGTACCAAGCCCCGTGCGATAAACAACATTGCGGTAAAAAATGCGGTAAGCGAAGAAGAGAGGGTGTTCTTTCTTGAAAGAAAGAACCAAAGAACTTTCATCCTTTCATTCGGAGTCCCCGGTTGGTGCCTGGTCCGGAAAACGGAGAGAAGTCTTTTTGCTTCTTTTTCTTCAGAAAAAGAAGTCTCCTCCTTTCTGATACTTCATCGAAGTGCATAACACTTTCTAGATCCATATGGCTTCTGGTGGCCGGTGCCGGCCATGATGTCCGCTGCTGATCCGCGCTCGGATCTATCATTCGGATCCATCATTCTCCTGGCATTCTCCTGGGCTCAAGGCCGTGGGCACCACGGTCACGAGAGAGCCAGGAATATACTGCCGGACCTCCTTGGCGACGTTATCGACGACGCGCTGAATCTCGCCGATTTTCCGATCCTCGGTGAAGCCGAGGACGACTTCCACCAGCGGCGTGTTGCCCGACAACCGGGAGCGCACCGAAACCAGGCCGTCATAATCATCGAAATGGCTGATCAGCGCCCGATTGATCATCTGCTGCTGGCTTTCCTCGAGCGTACGATCGAGCAGCGAGGGCAGGGCGCGGCGCCACATCGAGGCGGCCAGAAGGAGCATGACGAGCGCGACGAAGCCCGATCCCATGACTTCTGCCGCTCCGCCAATGGGCTGGTCTGCGAACACCGCGTTGACGGCGAGCGCGCAAAGCACGATCACGGAGCAAATGAGCTTGGCCGTCCGCGTGCGCACCTGGCCGAGCATGATGATGGACGAGCCGTCGCGCCCGCTCCGCCACAACAGCCATAAGGCAGCAGTATTCTCCATGACATTGATCGCCGCGACCGCGCCGGCGAAGTCGAGCCCGAGGCGCACCTGATCCGGCGGATGCCACCAGCGATAGGCAGCGGTGGCCGCCACCCAGAGGCCGCCCAATCCCATTGCGGTGCCGATCGCGAAATTGGCGAACTGCTCCAGCTTTCCCGGCCCATAGTCGAAAGAATGGGTGCGGCCCCGATGGATGCGCCGAAGCAGCAGAAACACGATCGACTCGAACAGGATCAGGAGCAGGCCACGCAGCCCTTCGGCTCCCATGATCAGCGAATTTGCCCAGAACGCGGTCACGAACATCCCAATGAGGATGACCGTGTCGAACGCGACGGCCAGCAACATCGACCGCTCCCGCTGGCGTGCGGCGGCATCGAGTGTGGCACGGCCCGGGGATGGCATGACAATGGTCCTCGTCGGCCTCTCCCTACCGCATTCTTCCGGCACGGAAATCATCGCAGGGCTCGAATGGAAAGTCTGAGCAGTTTCCGGTGCGGGTTCAAGCGGGTTCAACAGGAGTCTTGCTTTCGGCCCCGCCCCATCAAGGCTTTAGAGCGTGATGACCGGAGGTGGAATCACCGGAGGTCTGAATCACGCGGGAAAACAAATGACTAGAGCGTGATGGCCGGAGGTGGAATCACCGGAGGTCTGAATCACGCGGGAAAACAAATGACTAGCCAGTGGCGGATGCCCGGCGCGAGAGGCCTTGCCCCGATGCGTCATGGTGTGCCCCCGGAGTGCCCCCATGGGGCGGCTCTGCCACGAGCCGCTCCCCTCTCAGTCCGTCGAGACGTGATTGCGCTATGGAACAGAGTTCGGAATGGGCGAGCCGGGCAGGCCCGTGTGCGCAAGCGTGGCGGCGATCAGGCGCTCCGTCCATTGCCGGTCGTAGACCGGGGTCGCCACCCCGCCCGGTGGAATGGCCTTGAGCCACGCATCGAGGTCGTTCTGGGTGATGACGAGCCACGGCACGACGATGGATTTCGGCACATTGGCCCCGGCCAGGACTTGCTGCGCGATCCAGAAGGCGATGGAGGAGACGCCGGGCGCCGAGGCAACGGAAAAGGTTTGGTACCCGCCCGGGGCTTCCGAGAGCTTCTTCCAGAGCGCGAGCTCGTCCTGTCGGTTGCCCATGATGATCAGCGGGGTCGGGCGCCCGGCGGCCGCGAAGGCTTCATAGACGCCGTAAGCATCACCGCCCTGGGTCACCACCGCGTCCACTTTCGGCAGCGACGGCAAGAGACTCGCAACCGCCTCCCGGGTCACGGACTCCGTCCAGTCGCCATGCACCGAACCCACCAGTTTGATGCCCGGGAACTTGGCGAAGCCCTTCACGATTCCTGCGTGGATTCCCTCATCCACCGAGGTGCCGGCCACGCCGCGTACTTCCAGCACATTGCCTGTGCCGTGCAGCTTGTTGGCGACGTACCAGGCCTCCATCAGGCCCATGTTCCGATAGTCGTAAACGATCTTGTACGCGCAAGGCGCAGTGACGATGCTGTCGAACGCAACGACGACGATATGGGCAGCGCAGGCCTTTGCGATCACATCATTGAGCGCAGTGGGCGAGGCCGCGTCGATTGCGATCGCATTCCATCCGCCCTTGATCAGGGTTTGAATCTGGGCCGCCTGTTCTGAGGCGGAGTTGCCGGCATTGAGCACGATCGTCTTTGCAACGACCTTGTCGGCCACGGCTTCGTTCGCGGCGCGGTTCCAGATATGCAGCATTGTCTTGCGCCAGCTATTGGCGGCGTAGGAATTGCTGAGCGCGATGCCATCCGCCGCCGTGCTGCTCTCGCCGGCGAGCGCGGCGCCGCCGCCGAGGCTGAGCGCGAGCATTGCAGCAATGATCCGGCAGAAGAGCCGCCTTCCGTATTTCATTACGGTTTTCCCCCCCTCGAGACGGGCACACCGGCAAGGCCGTGTGCCGGAATGTCCGCTTGCTTCGCTTCGGACCCGCTAGCGAAACAATCGTGGCTGATCCGCGTCGGCCCGGCAAGAGGAGTTGCTCCGGTGGGAATCCGGCTGTCGGCAGAAGCGGGGGACTACGATCGTAACCTTGTTCTCGTGCGCTGAAATGCCGAGGCAAAGAGGGCGCCGTACGTTTCCTTATGGACATAACCACCAAAGACCTGCTCACCGCGATCCGGACCCTGGCGCCCGAAATCACCGCGCGTGCCGCCGAGATCGAAACCGCCCGCCGAATCCCGCCCGATCTCGTGGAAAAGCTGAGATCGATCGGCGCCTTTCGCATCGTCGTGCCCCGGAGCCATGGCGGGCTGGGGCTCGATCTGCCGACGGCCCTAGAAATCATCCGCATGCTCAGCAGGATCGATGGCTCGGTCGGCTGGATCGTGACGATCGGCTGCGGAGGCGGCCTTTTCGCGGCCCTGCTGCCGCGCGACATCTACGACCAGGTTTATCGGGATGGTCCGGACGTGACCTTTGCCGGATCGGCTCAGCCCGCGGGAACAGCCGAGGCGGTGTCCGGCGGCTGGCGGGTCAATGGGCGCTGGCCTTTCGCCAGCGGCTGCCAGCACGCCGACTGGATGATCGGGGTCTGTGTCATGACCGAGGGTGGAAAACCGCTCCGCGGACCGGCCGGCGAAGGCGGGCCGCCGATGATCCGGGCTCTTCTTCTGCCCGCGCACCACTGGCACATCGAGGACACTTGGCACGTCGCAGGTCTCAAGGGCACGGGAAGCCACCACATCGCGCTTGAAGAGGCGATGGTTCCGGCAACGAACGTCTTCGATCTGATGGGCGGCGTGTCCTGCCTGCCGGGGCCGCTCTACCAGGCTCCGAAGCAATCCCTTCCGCTGCTGCACGGCGCCAATAGCGTGGGCATGGCCGAGGGCGCCTTGGACGCGCTGGTCGCCCTCGCCAACACCGGCCGGCAGCAATTCGCAGCCCCTCAGAAGATGCGAGATTCGGAAACATTTCAGGGGGCGCTTGGCCGTGTCGCTGCCGAGGTCAGGGCGGCGCGGGCGTTTCTCGAGATCCAGGCGGCGAACCATTGGCGCCATGCGCTGGCCGGCACGCTGAACGACGAGGTGCTTTCCATCCAGAACACCCAGGCGGCGATATGGCTCGCCACCACCTGCGTCGGCGTTGCCGATCGCTGCTTCGCGCTCGCCGGTGCCAACGCGCTCTATGAGAGTTCTCCATTGCAACGGTGGCTGCGGGATCTTCACGCCGCCGCGCAGCATGCGGTCGCACAGGAGCGGCACTATGTCGATGCGGGCAAGCTGCTTCTGAATGGGGCAGGCTGCGGCGCGACTCCGGACTAGACTGCGCGAATCGCAAGACGCCCGCAGATTCTTCGTCAGACTATGGGGGTCGCGCACGGATCGCCCCTCCGTCGCCAGATGCTGCGCATGATCGGGGGATTGGAGTCCAGCAGAAAACATCGTATTGCTATCGAATGAAGTCTCCGGAGGAGACTGAATGCGGCCTGGTCAAAACGGAAAAGAGTAGGGCGGCGTGGCTTGCCCTCGGGGCGTTTGGCGTTTTGGCGTACCGCATCGGCAGATGCCGAGGAGATCGCATGGGTTGTGGCATGGTCAATGTTGCCGGCCGCATCTCGGTTGATCGGCGCAATTCTTGTGTCCTCCGGAGGGCGAGGGTTGCACCCGCATGTTCGGCACAAGTTCGGATCGGGTGGGTGAATCCAAAAGCTATATCGGGCACGACACACAAAGCTGCCCGCGACGAAATGGAATGATAGGGAGAATGTAGTTCATGACCAGCGATATGCGTTTTGGCCTCTTCATCGCTCCATTCCACCCTACCAATGAAAACCCGACGCTGGCGCTGGAGCGTGACTTCGAGCTGGTTCAGTGGGCGGACAGGCTCGGCTACAATGAAGCCTGGATCGGAGAACATCACTCCGCCGGGTTCGAGATTGTCGCTTCGCCGGAGCTGTTCATTGCAACGGCGGCCGAGCGGACCAGATCCATTCGTCTCGGCACCGGGGTTTCGTCGCTGCCCTATCATCATCCATTGATGTTGGCCGATCGGATAAACCAGCTCGATCACGTGACTCGTGGCCGTGTCATGTTCGGTGTGGGTCCGGGCGCGCTTCCGTCGGACGCTATCATGATGGGCATCGACATTGCCAAGCAGCGCGACATGATGGACGAGGCTTTGGACGTGCTGGTGCCGCTGCTGCGTGGCGAGACCGTCAGCCGCAGGACCGACTGGTTCACGCTCGACAACGCACGTCTGCAAATGACCCCCTATACGAGACCTTCTGTCGAGATCGCGGTGGCGAGCCAAGTCTCGCCGACTGGTGCCCGCGCGGCGGGCCGGCATGGGATCGGCCTGCTCTCGCTCGGAGCGACGACTGCCGGCGGCTTCAATGCGCTCAGCTCCAATTGGGCGATCGCCGAGCAGATGGCCCGGGACCATGCAACCACGATGGACCGGTCGCGATGGCGGCTGGTGGGGCCGATCCACATCGCCGAGACACGTGAGAAGGCACGTGAGAATTTGCGTTTCGGTTTGGCGGAATGGCTATTCTACATGACCAAAGTCGTGGCGCTGCCGATTGCGCCGGCCGACGTCCCCGATCCGATCGACTCGCTCATACAATCTGGCTTCGCGGTGGTTGGCACGCCGGACGACGCGATCGCACAAATCGACCGGCTGCAGAAGCAGACGGGCGGCTTCGGTTGTTTCGTGCAATTGGCACATAACTGGGCGAGCTGGGAAAATACCAAACATTCCTACGAGCTGTTCGCCCGCTATGTGATTCCGAAGTTCCAGGGCTTGAATATCCGACGCGCCGCCTCGTTGGAATGGGCAGAGGCCAATCATGACGAGTTTATAGGTCGAGCGAAATCGGCGGTCATTTCACGGATCGCAAGTCATATCGAAGAGAAGGGCACCGACAATATCAGCCCGGAGATTCTGCAGAATTACAAAAGTGCCTGAATCGGCCCGTCCCGGCGTGCGTCCTGCCGTCGAAACAGTCTAGATCAATATGGCTTCTGGCGGATCGGGGCACCCCGCGACGGGGTCCCCGACGCAGGGCGATCCGCCAAAGCCCAAGGGGAAGATACGAAATTGATCGAGAAAACAAAGCGAGAGCGTGCTCGGCCTGACTGAACACGCTTGCGCTATTTTGCCGAACGGATTGAGGCGCCCCTGGATCGCTTCGCATCGGGTTCGCGGGGACTCCGTGGTGGGGTGTCGCGATTCCGCCAGAAGCCATATTGATCTGGATGAATGGGCTTCCGGCGGGATCAGTCTCATGAGTGGGTACGCGGTTAAGGAGATTTTTCTCACGCTCCAGGGCGAGGGCGCGAACACCGGCCGCGCCAGCGTTTTCTGCCGCTTCGCCGGCTGCAATCTCTGGTCAGGGCGCGAGGCGGACCGTGCCAGCGCCCAATGCCGCTTCTGCGATACCGATTTCGTCGGCCTCGATGGCACGAAAGGCGGGCGCTACACGGACGCAGATGCGCTCGCCCACACCATCGAGGCGGAATGGCGGGCCGGGTGCGGCGGGCGATTCTGCGTCCTGACCGGGGGAGAGCCGCTTTTGCAGGTGGATGCGGACCTGATCGCAGCGCTGCACGCACGCGGCTTCGAGATCGCTGTCGAGACCAACGGGACAATCGCCGCACCGGCCGGTCTCGACTGGATCTGCGTCAGCCCGAAAGGAAGGACGGAGCTCAGCATCCGCGCCGGTCACGAGCTCAAGCTCGTCTATCCGCAGGCGGATGCGGAGCCCGAGCTTTTTGCTGCACTCGCCTTTGAGCGCTTCTCGCTCCAGCCTATGGATGGCCCGGACCTGGCCGAGAACACGGAGCGCGCGATCGCCTATTGCCTGGCCCATCCGCAGTGGCGGCTCAGTATCCAGACGCACAAGAGGATCGGGATCCGATGAAGATCTGCCAGAGCTTCACCTTCGAGGCGGCACACCACCTGCCGAAAGTGCCGCCGACCCATCGCTGCCATCGCATGCACGGTCATTCCTACCGCGTCGTGCTTGGGCTCGAAGGCAAGGTCGATCCCGAGAGCGGATTTGTGGCCGATTTCTTCGAGATCGAGCAGATTTTTTCTCCGCTGCTGGCTGAGTTCGATCACCGTTGCCTGAATGAGATCGAGGGGCTCGAAAACCCGACCGCG
>JASHVY010000010.1 GCA_030044345.1 Acetobacteraceae bacterium
GCGGATGCCGCGATCGGCCAGGCTCTGAATCAGCTCGGCAACGTTCGGCTGATCGGGTGGCAGCAGACCGAAATCGAGAATGACTGGCCGCGAATCGAAGAATGCGGGCGCATGGGCAATCAGGATGTCAAGCGCCTCAAGCCAGAACGGCAAGGGCGACTCAGGAGCGAGAACCAGGGCCATGAAGGAACGGCCACGGACTCGAATCGCAGGGCGGGACTCGGCAGCAGACACATATGAGGCCTAGTCCGGGTGCCAACCACGGGTCAACGCGAATCATCGCACCGGCCGGAAAGGCGCAAAATGCACGCCAGCGGAGCCGTCGCTCCTCTCGCCGGCTGCTCTGCCGGCTTGCTCATCCAGCAGCGCGGCTTAGTCTTCAGGGCTCATCGCGCTCGCGTGTGCGCACCGCGGCGAAATCGAGGCTCACCAGCTCCTTTCCATACGCCCCATGACCAGCGACTCCGCTCCCTCGGCAAGCGCGATCGCGGGCATTGCGCAGGGCCCGACGCCGGATGCCCGACGGAGAAAGCGGGCGGTGAGATCTCCCGCGTACCCATGCGGAGGCTCTGTCGGCTCCACGAAGTGCGTCCACAGAGTCTCTGTCTGCGGGACTTGAGCCCGGGGAACCTGAGCCCGGGCCTGGGGCGCCGTCACGATCGCCATCACATAGGCGGTCAGCAACGGACAAATCCGGCGATATAGAAGAGCCGAAACATTCGCGACTCTAACACTCGCGACTCTGGGCACAACCCTGGGCATAAGCGACACACCTCGATCAGCACCGACAAGACCGGCGACGGATTCGCCCGGGCAGTCGCCACCCGCCATGGCATGGATGCAAAATAGTGTGTCCAATTCGCGCCGCGTGTGAATCAATGATGAAAAATCAAGGATCAATCTCGCCCTATTCGCACCCCTTCCTGCCCCTTGCCCACGGTTGACGCCTCGATGACAAAGACGAACAGGCATGAGCCCGTGTCACGAAAGAAGCCGCCAAGGCGCTCATCCTGGCAGGCGCTCCTCTGGGTGGCCGGGCCAGGGCTCATTGCCATGCTCGCCGACACGGATGCCGGCAGCATCATCACGGTCGCGCAGAGTGGCGCCGTCTGGGGCTACAGGCTGCTCCTGCCGAACCTGCTGCTGATCCCGTTCATGTTCCTGGCCCAGGAATTGGCGCTCAGGCTGGGTCTCGGTACCGGGAAGGGACTGGCAGAGCTGGTTCGCCGCCGCCTGGGCCGCAGCGCGGCGCTGCTGCTTCTCGCCGTGCTCGCCACCAGCAGTTTCAGCGCGCTGGTGAGCGAACTGGCCGGGCTCGCCGGTGCGGGCGCGGCTCTCGGGCTTCCGGTGCTGCTCAGCGTTGCTTGCGCGGTCGCCGCGCTTATCCTCGTGGTCGGAACGGGCTCCTATCGCCTGGTCGAGCGGGTTGCCCTCTCTTTCGGTCTCTGCGAGCTCGCTTTTTTCGTCATGGCGTGGAAAGCGGGGCCGAACCCGCTGCATATCCTCATCGCCGCACGCAAAATCCCGCTCGCGGAACCCGGCTATCTCTGGCTGCTTGCCGCCAATCTCGGCACCGGCATCATTCCCTGGGCGCTCGTCTATCAGCAATCGGCGAGCGTCGATAAAGGACTCGGCCCGGAACAGATCCGGGCGGCACGGCTCGAAACCCTCGGGGGCGTGGTGCTTTGCCAGGCAATCACCGCCGCACTCCTCATCGCGGCCGCCGCGACGCTCGGAAAGGGCGTGCCGCTACAATCCGTGAGCGAGATCGAGGCCGCCTTCTCGGCTACACTCGGTCCGGCCGCCGGACGATCGGTCTTCGTCCTCGGATTGAGCGGTGCCGCGCTGGTGGCGGCGATCGTCTCCTGCCTCGCCTTTGCCTGGGCCTTCGGCGAGGCGCTCGGTGTGCGCCATTCGCTCGAGCATCGGCCTGTCGAGGCACCCTGGTTCTACGCTGCCATCGTGATCATGCTGCTCGGCGCCGGCGGGCTCGTTGCCTCGGGCGTGAACCTGGTTTCGCTTGCCGTCGGGGCGGGCGTGGCGAATGCCGTTCTGCTGCCGGGAATCCTCGGCCTGCTGATCTATCTGGCGCGCACCGCGCTGCCGTCGGATCTCCGGCTCCGGGGGATACAGGGAATCGTAGCGAGCGCCGGCCTGCTCGGCATCGCCGCCCTTGGGCTTGTCGCGGGGCTCAGCCCCGTGCTCCGCTGGCTCGGATGAGGCGCGTGGCCAGCGCGCGAGGAGTCCGCCTTCGGGGAGAGACGAGGATGACCAATCGGTCGATGTCGGAAATCGTGCGCAAGCAAAAGCCGCTGACGATGCGGCCCGAAGCGAGCGTGGGCGAGGCATGCCGGGAGATGGATGCAAACCGCTTCGGCGCGGTGTTGGTGACGGATGAAGCGGGCCATCTCCTCGGTATCTTCACCGGCCGCGATGCCGTGCGCTGCCTCGGCCATCATGAGAACGCGGCGAGCTTGCGGCTCGGCGAGGCGATGACGCGGGAGCCGCATACGATGCCGCCGGGCTCGACCGCGATCGACGCGTTGCGGCTGATGCAGGATGGCGGCTTCCGCCACATGCCCGTCGTCGCCGACGGGGTGGTGGCGGGCATCGTCTCGCGCGGCGATTTTCGCGGGCTCGAGCTGGACAGGCTGGATGAGGAGACGGGGATCTGGGAGCGGATTTAGATCAATACGGCTTCTGGTGGAATCGCGAAGCGATCCACCAAAGCCATGAAATTGATCGAGAAAATAAACTCAGAGCATGATAATCAAAAATCATCATGCTCTGATCAAGGAAGGAAGAGGCCGGCGCTTGCGAAGCCCATCAGGATTGCCGCTCCCCAGCCGAAGAGCCGCAGCCAGGCCGGCAGCGTGAGCGTCCCCATCACATCCCGGCTGCTGCCGAGGAGAACCATGGCGATGATCATCGGCACCGCGACCACGCCGTTGATCACCGCCGACCAGAAGAGGGCGCGTATCGGATCGAGCGGAGAGAAGATGATGAGCGTGCCGAGCAGCGTGGCGCAGGCAATGACGGCATAGAAGGCGCGCGCTTCCAGCGCACGACGGCTGAGCCCCACCCGCCAGCCGGAGGCTTCGCCGAGCGCATAGGCGGAAGACCCGGCGAGCACCGGCACCGCGAGCAATCCGGTGCCGAAGATGCCGAGCGCGAAGATGAGGCTCGCGAAGCGTCCCGCAATGGGAATGAGAGCGGCGGCAGCATCCTCGGCGCTATTGATCGTCCGCACACCACGGGCATGAAGCGTCGCGGCGGTGCCGACGATGATGCAGAGCGAGACGAAGTTCGAATAGGCCATGCCGGCCCAGGTATCGAAGCCGATGCGGCCGATCTCGGCGGGCGCATCCGCCGCGTGATCGCGCAGGGGCCGCGGATCGGGTGAGATTGCCTCTTCTTCGACCTCCTCGGCTGCCTGCCAGAAGAAGAGATAGGGGCTGATGGTGGTGCCGAGGCAGGCAAGCAGCGTGGTCAGCGCCGCCGGCGTCAGCGCGACGCGCGGCACGAAAATGCCGAACAGCACCGCACCGAGCGGCAGGCGAATCACCAGCAGGAGGGCGACATAGGCGATGAGCGCCAGGGTCATCCATTTGAGCAGGACCGCATAGCGCTTGTAGCTGATCCAGATCTCCGTCGCCGCGCAGAAAAGCGCCGTGGCGATCGCCCAGGCCTCGGGTGGGCCACCGAGGACGAGACGAGCGGAATCCGCCATCGCGCCGATATCGGCACCGAGATTGACGAGGTTGGCGAGCACGAGAAGCCCGACGAGGAGAAAAAGCAGCGGCTGTGGCGTGTGGCGGCGAAGCGCAGCGCCGAGTCCAGCCCCGGTGACGCGGCCGATGCGGGCACTGATCTCCTGCACCGCGACCATGAAGGGCAGTGTCAGCACCACCGACCAGCCGAGTGCATAGCCAAAAGCCGCGCCGGCCTGGGCATAGGTCGCGATGCCGCTCGGATCATCGTCGGCCGCGCCGGTGATGAGGCCGGGGCCGAGACGGCGGACCAGACGGCCGAGAAGGTGGTCGTGGTGGTTCTTCGGCTGGCTCATCTTGTGAGCACGACCTTGCCGATATGCCTACCTTCCTCCATCAGCCGGTGCGCTTCTTCGACCTCCGCGAACGGGAAAGTGGCGAAGATGACGGGGGCGACGCGCCCGGCATCGAGCAGGGGCCAGACTTTTTCGGCAAGCTCTGCGGCGATGGCGCCCTTCTCTGCGGTCGAGCGCGGCCGCATGGTCGAGCCGGTGACGGTCAGCCGCTTCGTCATCACTGGCAGGAAATCGAACTGCTCGACCTTCGAGCCCGCCTGAAACGCGATCAGTACCAGCCGCCCGTCATGGGCAAGGGCGCGAATATCGCGCGCGAGATAGGGGGCGCCGACCATATCGAGGATCACGTCGACACCGCGCCTATCGGTCAGGCGGGCGATCTCGGCCACGAAATCCTGCGTCTTGTAGTCGATCGCCGCGGCGGCACCGAGACGAAGGCAGGCGGCAAGCTTCTCGGGCGCACCGGCGGTCGCATAGATTGTCGCGCCGAATGCGCAGCCGAGCTGGATCGCGACCGTGCCGATGCCGCTCGCCCCGCCATGGATCAGCGCGCGCTCCCCCGGCGTGAGGCGGCCGGCCTGGAAGAGATTGGCCCAGACAGTGAAGAAGGTCTCGGGAAGTGCAGCCGCCTTGACCGCGTCGAACCCGATCGGCCAGGGCAGGCATTGGCTTGCCGGCACCGCGCAGTATTCGGCGTAGCCACCGCCATTGCAGAGCGCAGTGACGCGATCGCCAAGGCGCCAGGTGGCTGCGTCCGGTCCGATCGCGACGATCTCGCCCGCGGCCTCGAGGCCGAGGATCGGGCTCGCCCCAGCCGGCGGCGGATAGAGGCCCTTGCGCTGCTGGATATCCGGGCGGTTGACGCCGGCGGCCGCGACGCGGATCAGCACTTCGCCGGGGCCGGGCGCGGGGCGGGGAATTTCCGTGAGTTCCAGGACTTCCGGCCCACCAGGGACGGCGAAGGTGATGGCGATCATATGTTCGGGCAAGGGCATGAAACCGATCCATGCGGAGAGTGGCGTGATTGGAGCGTGATGACCGGAGGTGGAGCAACCGTAGGTCTGAATCACGTGGGAAAACAAATGGCGAGAGCGGGATACGTGGGCCCAAGCGAACGCCTCCCGCTCTAGCGTACTCCCGGGTTGCGCGCGTCCGCGATGAGCGGAAAATTGTCTCGCCTGTCATTCGACCGCCGACCCGCCCACCCTGGAGACGAGAATGCTCATCACCCGCCGCCAAGCCGCGGCCGGCACCTCGGCCGCATTCATCGGCCTCGGCAGGCGCAGTTGGGCGGCGACGCCTGCTCCCCGCAAGATCAACGAGAATGCGTCGACGTTTCTCGTTGGCGCGCTCTTCCCGCTGACCGGCACGGCGGCGGTGATCGGGGATGAGAGCTTCCGGGGCCTGGCGCTGGCGACCGACAGGCTCAATACCGGCGGCGGCCTGCTTGGCCGCACCGTAACGCTGAAGCGGATGGATGCACCCGATGCCGGCCACGCGGCCGATGCGGTGAAGGCGCTGGTGGGCGGTGCCAAGGTGTCGGCCATCTTCGGCTCCGGCGTGACCTCGATCGCGCTTGCCGCATCCGAGGCGGCGGGGCTTGCGGGCGTGCCCTATTTCGAGCTGACCGCGACGGGAGCCGCGGTGACGGGCCGGGCCATCCCCGCCGTGTATCGGAGTTGTCCGCAGGCGGATGTCTTCGGCACCCTCTCGGTCACCGGCGTTGCGGAGGTGCTGGCTCCGCTCTGGCGGCGGAGCCCTTCCTCGCTCCGGCTCGCAGTGGTGGCCAGCAGCGATACGCTCGGTCAGGCGGTCGCTGCGGCGCAGGAAGCGGCCTGCAAGCGGCGCGGCCTCACGCCGGCGCAGACGCTGAGCTACACGGGGGACACGGTGGATTTCACGCCCCTCCTGCGCCCTCTCAAAGCGGCTGGGATCGAGGTGCTGCTGCATACCGGCGGGGCGGACGACGTTGTGCTGCTCTATCGCGCCATGCAGCAAGCCGGATGGCGGCCGAGGATGGTGATCGGGTCCGGGCCCGCCTATTCGATGGGAGATACCCGCCAGGCGGTGGGAGCCGTGATGGATGGCACCATGGCCGCCGATTTCCCGCCCTACGCCGTGAGCGAAAAGGAAGCGCCCGGCGCGGTCGCGGTCGCGGCCGCCTATCGCACGCAATATGGCGCCGACCCGCGCTCGGGGTTGAGCCTTGCCGCCTATGTCGGGGCAGGCTTCTTCTTCGCAGCGATCGCGCGGGCCGGCGGCACCGACGGGACGAAGCTGCACGCCGCGGTGCTGGCGAGCGACGTGCCCTACCGCACCACAGCCAATGGCTGGGGAGCCTCTTTCGACGCGAGCGGTCAGAACCGACGCGCCTCCGCCTTGCTGATGCAATGGCAGGGAGGCCACGCCGTTACCGTCTATCCGGAAGCGGCGGCGGTCGCCCGAGCACGGGACGCGCTTGCACCATTGACGGCGGATGACAAGGGACCCTGAAGGAGCAGAAATGAGTCAAGTTACGCATTTCGGGGAACGGTTCGCCGGCAGGACGGCGGTGGTGACCGGCGGGGCCTCGGGGATCGGTGAGGCGATCGCCGCCAGGCTTTCCGGCGAGGGAGCCCGGGTCAGCATCTGGGACCGCGATGAAGCAGCGCTCGATCGGGCACGCGCCGCCTGCCGGGCCGCGCACGGGCAAGCCGTGGATGTGGCGGATGTGGATGCGGTGGAACGGGCGGCGGCCAAGACGAACACCGCGCTCGGGCGGATCGACATCCTGGTGACCTCGGCCGGGATCACCGGACCGAACGCGCCGACATGGCAATACCCGCCCGAAGAATGGCGGCGCGTCTTCGATATCGACGTTCACGGCGTTTTCTATTGCTGCCGCGCGGTGGTGCCGCTGATGCAACGCCACGATTACGGGCGGATCGTGAATATCGCCTCGATCGCGGGGAAAGAGGGTAACCCGAATGCACCGGCCTATAGCGCGGCCAAGGCGGCCGTCATCGGGCTCACCAAATCACTCGGCAAGGAGCTTGCCGGCAGCGGCATCCGCGTCAACTGCGTGACGCCGGCAGCAGTGGCCACACCGATCTTCGCGCAGATGACCGAGGCGCAGATCGATTACATGAAAAGCAAGATCCCGATGGGACGATTCGGCACTGTCGAGGAAATCGCCGCCCTCGTCTGCTGGCTCGCGAGCGCGGAATGCTCCTTCTCGACCGCGGGCGTGTTCGACATTTCGGGAGGCCGCGCGACGTATTAGAGCGAGATGAGATTGCTCTCGCTCATCCACCTCGCTCTCGCCATTTGTTTTCTCGCGTGATTCAGACCTGCGGTGATTCCATCTCCGGTCATCACGCTCTAGGGCCTGTTGACCGTTAGCGCATGGCCGCAACGGGGCTCCCCGCCAACATGTTGGCGGGGGCCGACGCAGCCGGATTTGGCCGATCCGGCAGAAGAGACGCGAAGGCCGATGTGGGGCATCGGCCGAGCGTCTCGACGAACCGGGCGGCCAAATCTGGCGCGTCCCTCCGGGATGGGACGGAAATGGTCGAACGGTGCGTCAAGAAGCTCGGCCGTATTCCCGATGCGCCCTGCGCTTCTTTCCTTCCATTCGGCCATTTCCGCTCCCATCGCGGCTCATGTGCTAACGGTCAACAGGCCCTGGAGCGGGATGCGTTCGTTCCCGCTCACGTATCCCGCTCTCGTCATTTGTTTTCTCGCGTGATTCAGACCTATGGTGATTCCACCTCCGGCCATCACGCTCTAATTGCCAAGCAGGGCCTCGATTGTGCCGCGCGGGAGAACGATGCTCGGGAAGTCGGAGGGTGGCATCAAGCGATCGGGCGGAACCGTGGCCTCGGATACCGAATCCGCGACCACCTGGGCGGATCCGCGCGCATCCTCACCGGACACCGCAAGTGCGAGGCCGTTGCGCGTAAGACAGGCTGTTCCGGTCGTCTGTTTGTCGAGGACCAGATAGCGCGTGCAGCGCAGCCCGGCGATGGTCATCTCTCCCGAAGGGGTAAATTGCGCGCCTCTCGCGCTCTGCAGAATCGCCGCCAGGCTGGCGAGATCGGGCTCGGTCACCACCACATGCATTTGCGGCACGACGAGTGTTGCGCTGGCATCGCGGAGATCAACCAGGAACCAGAGACCACGCGCAGGATCGTCGATACGAAGCCGCTCGCTCTCGGCGCTGAACGAAAGATCGTAGTCGTGCGGTGGCCGACCCGGCACGCTCACCGTGTATTGGATCTCGACGTCCCTGTCCGGCAGGAATTGCGGGGCCATCGCAGCATCAGCGCCGTGCGGCCGAAGCAGCATCACCCCGACGAGCAAGGCAAACCCTATGGCGCGCCTCGGCGCCGTATGTGCCGCGGGGAATACCGCACTTGCGGTTGACAGGCGGGGCGGGAATTTCGTCATGCCGTCAGTGTCCCTTCGTGGAAGCCGAGCGAGTTCCGGCGAATTGCTGCAATCTTCCTCGATCGCTGCCGGACTGACGGTGTGCGCGAGCCGATGAGAGCGCACACCGCTGCATCGTATTCGTTTTGCGAGCATCTTCACGCGTTCAGCCGATTCCGGCCCATCGCGATCTGCTTCAGGAGCTGGCCAGCGTCGCCTCACTCTGCGGCATCTCGATGGGGAACCGGAACATTGTATCCTTTTTCTGAGCATCTAAACGGGGAGAAGGCGCGCCAGCCGGTCGAACTCGGCGATCGAGAGGGTTTCGGCCCGACGCTCGGGCGCAATGCCGGCGGCTTCGAGGAGAGCGTCGCCGCCGAGGGGCCGGAGGGCAGCGCGCAGCATCTTGCGGCGCTGGCCGAAGGCGGCGGCGGTCAGGCGCTGCATGGCGGCGAAGAGCGGAGCCGGCGGTTGCTCGGCATGCGGCACGAGCGAAACGACCGCGGAGGAAACCTTCGGCCGCGGGGTGAAGGCCTCGGGCGGAAGGCGAAAGGCAATGCGCACCCGGCAGGTCCATTGGGCAAGGATAGCGAGCCGCCCATAGGCGGGAGCGCCCGGGGCGGCGACGATGCGTTCGGCAACCTCGGCCTGGAACATCAGCGTCAGGCCGGCGAAGGCGGCGGCCTCGCCGAGCCAGGAGATGAGGAGCGGGGTGGCGACATTGTAGGGAAGGTTCGCCACAACGTGGCGGGGCGGAGGCACCAGGGAAGGAAGCGGGACTCTTCGCGCGTCCGCCGAGATGAGGCGAAATCGCTCGCCATGACGTGCGGCGAGGTCGGCGAGCGAGGCAGCCGCCCGCGGGTCGATCTCGATCGCGGTGACGCTCGCGGCCGGCGTTTCGAGCAGGGACGCGGTCAGGCCGCCCGGGCCGGGCCCGACCTCGATCACATGGGCCTGGGCGAGATCCCCGGCTGCTTCCACGATCCGGCGGATCAGGTTGGCATCGCGCAGGAAGTGCTGGCCAAGCGATTTTCGCGCCGGAAAGTCCGGCCGCGCCGGACGCCGCGCCGGACGCTGCGCCGAACAGGGAGCCGTCCCGCTCCTTCTGACCGGGATCAGGAGGAGCGGATCTCGATCACCGCGCTGCGGCGCAGATCGGCGAGAAGCTGCCGGGAGAGCACTTCCGCCCGGCTGTTCAAGAGCGCACGGGAGACCATGTCCGGCGGCGGGGCTTCGGGGTTCTGCATTCCGCGCGCGCAGATCATCACCACGGCGACCCCGTCATTGGCGATCAACGGCTCGCTGACCTTGTTGACCGGGAGCGAGGAGAGCATCTCGCGGAAGGAAGGCGGGGAGACGCGATCGAGCTCGATCGGGCCGGGATCGGCGGGATGGGCCGCGCCGGCCGCCTGGTTCGCCGCTTCCATCCCCGCGCAGTCATGCACCGTCGAGGCGAGCGCCTGCGCCTTGTTGATCTGCGCGCGCTGCTGGGCCGAAGGGGGTCCGCTCGGGTCGAAGGGCGTGCTGAAGGGCAGGAAGACCTGCCGGATCGAGGCCGTCTCGGTCGTATCGCCGCCAATGGCGTGGCGGTCGCGCAGTTGGACGACCTCAAGCCCGCCGGCGACCGGGACCGGATCGCTGATGGCGCCGGGCGGCATCTGATTGAGCAGGCTCACCACCTGCGGATCGAGCTGGTTGGCCTGAACCCAGCCGAGATCGCCGCCCTGCAGCGCCGACTCGCTCTGGCTGAACTGCGCGGCGACGACGCCGAAGGGCGCGCCGGCGCGCAGCTCGTCGATCACGGTGGTCGCGAATCGCTCGGCCTCGCCGCGACGCGATGGCGTGTCGATCGGGATGAAGATCTCCGAGACGAGATATTCCGGCTGACCCTCCTGCGCCTTGAGCGCGGCGATGCGGGCCTGAATCTCGGCCGGGGTGATGTTCCCGGCGGAACCGAGCTCCTCGCGCAGAAGCTCGCTCCAGCCAAGCTCGACCCGGATCTGGTCGATCAAAGTGCGCAGCGCCACGCCCTGGCCGGCGAGGCGCGCGCGCAGCGCACCGGGCGCCATGTGGTTCTGCGCCTCGATCGAGGCGAGCGCCGCCGCGATGGCCTTGTCCGGCACGATGATCTGCTTGCGCTGGATTTCCTGCAGGCGAAGCTTCTCGTCGATGAGCTGATTGAGGATCTGGGGCTTCAGCCGGTCGAGCATGTCGGGCGACATGGGCAGGCCCGACGAAAGAGCGAAAAGCCGCGCCCGGTTATCCACGTCCGAGCGCGTGATCACGTCTCCGTTGACGACGGCGGCGATCGACTCTACCTGGGCGTGCGCCGGCTGCGCGAATGCTGCGATCAGCAGGGCGAGCAGGAAGGCGAATCGGCCGGGCCAGTTGAAGGAGCCAGTCATACGCATGGAAGCCTTATAGATCGATCCGGCCCGCGACGGAATCGCGGAGCCGCTTTCCGCACCATGAGGAATTGGTCATAGGGCGCTGAAGCCGAACTGCCCGACCGTCTTGAAGGTGATCTGGATGAGGACGGTCGTCGCGCCGTCATCCCCGTCGATCGACGTGAAGCGGCGGTCGAAGAGCAGCGCGAGGATGATGCACTCATTCTGGTACGAGCCCTGGAACCCGGCCGAGACCATGCTGCCGTTCTCGAGATTTTGCCGCTCATAGCCGCTCGCCTGGAAGGCGCCGACATGTGACGAGGCGCCGAGCGAAATTTCGCTGCGCGGCACCTGGGTCGCGGGCTGCGGTGTCGTCGTCGGCACTTGATCGAGCTCGAAGGGATTGTTCGGCGTGTAGAGGTAGCCGACGTTGAAGCTCAGGGGCGCGGTTCCGACATTGGCGGACGCGTCGGTGAAGTCGAGGCCCTCGCCGTCGATCGAGTAGCGGCCCTGCCAGAGGAAATTGAGCCACGAATTCGGCGTGAAGCTCAGATGGGAGACGAGATCGGAGAAATTGTTCTGAAGCCCGGAGCCCGGGAGGAAGAGCGGGTCTTTCTGCGCGCGCCAGGACTGTCCGATCAGCCCGTCGATCGTGCTGCCGCCGATGTACCAGGCGCCGTGCAGAGCGTAGTTCGCGCGGACGCCGCCCTCCTGGCGGTCGATCCCATAGAACTTGTTCCAGCCGAAAAGATTGGCGTCGGTGAACTCGAGAAAGAGGCTGTCCTCGTTCGGCACCGTGGACTGGGTGCCGGTGTTGGGCGCGGCGATGAATTGGACGATCGGCTCGATGAGCTGGCTGCCGCCCCAACTGCCGGAGCGCATGAAAGGCCAGCGGAAATTGAGCGCGGCCTGCCCGAGACCGGTGCTGACATTGGCGCTGTTGACCGGGAAAAAATCTGGCTGCTCGTCGAGATCGCTGCCGTGATACGCGGCCGTGGTGAGATGGAACGCGATATTCCAGAGCGTGCCTTCAGGCCCGAGCCAGGGACGTTCCCAATTGATGATGGCGTCGGCGCGCTGCACATTCGCTCCTTCCGCCCGGATGACGTTGAAATAGGAGGTGTCGAACGAAAGCCGCCCGCCGAGCGCATCCGGCTCGCCGAGATAGCTGTACTGCCAGTGCGGCAGCGCGAACGGCAGGGCGGAATCATTGATGGTGGTATTGAATCCCTGGAAAAGCTGCGTATCGAGGCGGGTGTACGATCCCTGCCCGAACCCCTCGATATAGGCCTGGCTCGCGAGCACGCCGCCGGCGCCGGGAATATTGAAATTCCGCAGGTAATCGGCCGAGGAAGCACGATTGACATCGAATCCGTAGCGGAAGGTGTTGTTGTAGTCGAACGTTCCGCTGGCGAAGATCGCGGCCTGCGGACTGCCATCGGTCGAGGCGACATAGCCATTGAGATGGACCTCGCCGTTGTTGAAGACACGGCGATAATTGGCTTCGAGCTGCGGGCCGGACTGGGCGGTGATGGTCGGCGAGAGGACGACATCGGACTGATTGTCGATCACCCAGTAATAGGGAACGGTGACGAAGGCGCCGAGATGCGAGGCGGTGCCGAACGAAGGCACGAGCAGGCCGCTCTCGCGCTTCACGGAGGGATCGGCAGTCCAGAAATAGGGAAAATAGAAGACCGGAAACCCGTAGATGCGCATCATCGCGTCGTAGTACTCGATGCGCTTGTCGACGAGATCCTGGACGATCTTCGAGGCGGTGATCTGCCAGAGCGGCGGCGCGGTGGGGTCCTTCGCGCAGAGATTGCAGGTTGAATAGACGGCGCGCGCCATTTCGTTGATCTTGCCGCCGGTGCGCTGGCCGCCATTGGCGATCAGCCGGACGTTTTCGGCAAGCCGCACGCTCATTCCGGTGAGCACGGCATTCTGCATGCCGCTCGAGAGCTGGGCGCGGTCGGAGAAGAGAACCTGCCCGTCAGGCTCGACCACGACCACATGGCCGGTGGCGATGGTGATGCCGGTGTTGCGGTTGTAGGTGATCTTGTCGGCCTCGAGCACACGGCCGTTCTGCCAGGCCTGGACATGGCCCGTGGCGGTGACGATGCCGGCGTTGCGATCATAGGTGATGCGGTTGGCGACGAAGGTCACCGGCTCGTTGGTCGAGACCTGCGGACCGCTCTGCACGAACAGGCTCGCGGGTTGCGCCGAAGCCGGGGATGAAACGAATCCGCTGACGAGGGCGAACAGAAGAGCAAGCGCGATCCCCAGGAAACCATGTCGGAAACCATATCGGGGGCCGTATCGATCGCGGGCATGCCGACTTGGGGTCATCGTCCGTCAGCCGTCTTCGAGATGAAGCAGGAGGGCGAGCGCGAGCATCAGGCCGGCGGCGGCCGGCGCCCAGGCGGCAAGCGACAGCGGCAGGGCGCCCGACTGGCCATATTCCGCAGCGACCTTCGAAATCAGGAAGAGCGCGAAGCCCGCAGCGACTCCGCTGCCCAGCATCTCCGAGACGCCCCCGCGCCGCGCCGGGCGCATGGAGAAGCCGGCGGCGACGAGCGCCATCGTTCCGCAGAGCAGCGGCAGCGCGAGCAGGGTCTGGAAATAGAGCCGGTGCGAGACCGTCGAAAATCCGGCATGGGCGAGGAGCGCGATGAACCCCGGAAGCTGCCAGACCGAGAGCGTATCGGGCGAGGCGAAGCTCTCCTGCACGCGGGCGAGGGTAAGGTCGGTCGGCAGGCGGATGGTCTGGGGCGCGCTGGGCAAATGCCCCGGCTCGAGCGTGCGGGCCGCGGTGAAGACCCAGACCCCCGGCAGAAGCTCCGCCCGCTCCGCCTCGATCCGCTGCAGGAGGCGGTCGCTTCCGCCGAGACGGAAGACACTGACCTGCCGGGCGCGCAGGCTCTTTCCCTGCTGCACGACATGATTGGCATGGATGATCGCCACGCCGTCCGGGCTCAGCCCGTCGTCGGACTGGCGGACCCAGAGTTCCCCGCCGCTGAGCGAGAGCGGATGGGAGCCGACATCGATATGGGCTTCGTTGAGCGTCTCGGCCCGGCTGTAGGTGACCGAGGAGATCGGGCTGATCACGCCTGTGGCGAACGCGCCGATGCTGAGCGCGACCAGGAAGGGTGCGCCCAGGATCTGCCAGACGGAGACGCCCGAGGCGCGCGCGACGACCAGCTCCGAGGAGCGGGTGAGACGCCAGAAGGCATAGATGCCGCCAAGCAGCACCGCGAAGGGAAGGATCTGCATCATCAGCCAGGGCAGGCGCAGCGCGGCAATCTCGGCGACGAGGCCGAAGGTCGCGTCCGGCCTTAGGGAGGCGCGGCGCAGCAGCTCGATGAAATCGAAGAGCGAGGCGAGCCCCGTGAGGCCGCCGAGCGCGGTGAGGACCGCGAGCAGGAACTGGCGGGCGAAATAGAAAGCGAGCGTGGCGGCGAACGTCACGGCGTGCCGAGCCCCGGCCGGCGCAGGAAGACGGGAAGGCGCCACGGCCGGGAGAAGAGGAGCCAGGCGAAGACGATGCCGGGGAGGATTGCGTGGATCCAGATCAGCGGCATCAGCCGCGGCTCGCGGGCGGCGAGCGAGGCGATCGCGAGCTGGGAGGCGAGCAGCGCCACCACGCCGCCGACCGCGGCCGCCGTGCGCCAGAGGCCGCCATGGCGGCGGAAGCTGCCGGCGAGCACGCTGTAGAGGGCGAGCATCGCGAAGGAGACGGCGGTGAAGGGGCTCGAGAGACGGCGATAGGCCTCGACCCGGAACTTGGGCATGTCGCGCGGCGCGACCGTCATCGGGTCGGGATGGAGGAGCTGGTCGAGCGGAAGCTCGGAAGCGTCGCGATAGCGCTGCTGGGCGCCGTCGTCGTTCGCCTCGAGGTCGATCGTGTTCTCGCCGAAGGTCAGCACATTGAGCCGGCCCGTCCGCCGGTCGATCACCTGCCGGCTGCCGTGGAAGAGCAGCACTTCCGGCCCGTCCGGCCCGTCCGTGATGCGGCCGGTCTCGGCGAGGATCGTCGCCTGGTCGTCCGGGTCGCGCGCGTCATCGACCAGGATGCCGTGCAGCGTGCCGTCCACGTCGCGCTTGCGCACATAGACGGTGAAATTGTCCGAGACCGGAGTGAACACGCCCTCCTGAAGCAGGAAGGCGGCGATGCGGTTGCGGATCTCGAACTGGTACTGGCGGAAGGCCGCGACGCTCGCCGGCACGAT
>JASHVY010000105.1 GCA_030044345.1 Acetobacteraceae bacterium
ATGAAGGCAACGCGCATCTTGATCCTCCTCCTCCGTCGTACTCGTATTCAAAGACCTGGCGTGGCGTAATTGATGATGACAGTTTTCGGCCAGGTGAAGTGCTCGACCATGCTCTCGGGCGACAGTTCGCGGCCGATGCCACTCAGCTTTACGCCACCATACTCGATACCGGCCTCGGCAACCGAAAACTGATTGACCTGCACGAAGCCTGCTTCGATGCGGTCGATGAAATCCATCGCGCGCGCGAGATCGCGCGTCCAGAGCACCGCCGCGAGGCCATATCGCGAATCATTGGCCTCCTTGATCACGCTATCGAAGTCGGCCCACGGCGTCACAGTCGCCACAGGGCCAAAAATCTCGTCACGACATACCGGAGACGATGCGGGAACACCCTCGATCAGCGTCGGCAAGTAAAAATGTCCCTGCCGCAGTACGGCATCGTTTGGCCGTTCGCCTCCGATCACGATACGAGCACCGGGCGTTCCACGGGCCATTGCGACGTACCGCTCGACGCGGGCAAGTTGTTCAGCGGAGATCAGCGAGCCGATCTGCGTTGCCTCGTCGAGCGGATTGCCCATTCTGCCTTTGCCGAATTCTGATACGACTTGGCCCAGAACTTCGCGGTAAACGGCCGTATGGATGAAGATGCGCGCGCCGGCTGTGCAGGACTGTCCCTGCCGGAACAGCCGCATGCCCTGCACGATGCCCGCAACCGCGAGGTCGAGGTCGGCATCCGGCATGATGATGTTCGGGTTCTTGCCGCCGAGTTCCGCTGTCACCGGGACAATCTTGTCGGCAGCGTAATGCATGATCTGTGCGCCAACGGCGCTCGATCCAGTGAAGGTCACCTTGCGCACGGCCGGGTGCTCGGTGAGAGGCCTGCCGGCCTCTTCTCCGAATCCGGAAATCAGATTGGCGACGCCGGGGGGCAGCGCTTCCTGCAGGATTTCGAAAATCCGCATGACGGCGAGCGGCGCCTGCTCGGCGGTCTTCAGCACGACCGTGTTGCCGGTGGCGAGTGCCGGCCCGAGTTTCGAGGCGGTTTGCATCAGCGGAGCATTCCAGGGAATGATCGCGCCGACGACACCGAGCGGAACTCGCTTCGTGAAAAGGAACCGCCGGTCGGTCAGCGGCACGGTCTTGCCCTTCGCCTCGTTGGCCATTCCGGCGAAGAAGCGGAAGATGTCAACCATCGTCCGCGCCTCGCCACGCGTCTGGGTGGCGATGGCGTTGCCGGTCTCCAGAGACGAAAGACAGGCGATCGATTCCGCTTCCGCCTCCAGTCGCGAGGCGACTTCCAGAAGCTTTGCACTGCGCTGCCGTCCTGGCATTGCCGCCCAGGATGGGAACGCGGAGCTCGCTGCCGCGACCGCGTGCGCAACATCCTCCGCGCCACATCGGGGCGCCGATCCGATGATCTCGCCGCTGGCAGGGTTTTCGACCGGGAAGCTCGCACGAGAGATCGCGCGCACCAACTTTCCGGCAACGACCACGTGATCCGACAGGCGTTCAGCGAGGACCTTGGCGTTCCGCGCGCGCTCAGCGGCGTCTGTCACGCATGCAGGTGCGTCCATCATGCCGTTTCCTCCGTCTGCGCGGCCTGCGCGTCGCGTTTTGCCGCGACGAGATCATGACCGACCTGCAGTCTTGCATTCGTATGCATCCATTGATAGCTTTGTCCGCCGGTGAGTGTCAATCGCGTGCCATGGCCGGAGCGCTGATTGCAGGCGAGGGAGAACGTGCATGCCACCGACGCGAATCGGTCTGGTCCTTGGTGATCCGGGTGGGGTCGGCCCGGAACTGATCGCGAAGGTTCTGGCGGGGAGGGTGGAGACCGACAGATCCCGCTTTGTGGTGATCGGCAGCGCAGCGGCGCTGGCGGCCGGCGCCGAGATCGCTGGGGTTTCGCTTTCCCGGTTTATGACCCGGACCCGGATGATCGAGATCCCGACGGACGATCTCGGGCCGCTCCGTGTTGGTGAAGCGACAAGAGAGGCAGGAGAGTTCACATTAAGGAGCCTGCGAGCGGCGGTCGCGGCAGTGCAGGCAGACGAGATCGATGCGATCGTTTACGCGCCACTGAACAAGCACGCGATGAAGCTCGCCGGCTTCAGTGAGATCGACGAGATGCACTATCTCGCGACACTGTTTGGATGCAGGAGCTTTTTTTCAGAGCTGAATCAGCTCGACGGGTTCTGGACGACCAGGGTCACGTCGCACGTGCCGCTCAGGGACGTGGCATCGCTAATCACGGAGCGACGCGTCATCGAAGCCACTATGCTTGGCGTCGAGACGATGCGGCGCGCCGGCGTTGCACGCCCGCGCATCGCCGTTGCGGGCCTGAACCCGCATGCCGGGGACGGCGGTACCATCGGGCGTGAGGAGATCGAAATCATCGCTCCGGCCGTCACAAGCATGCGTGCGCTGGGCTACGACATCCAGGGGCCGGCCTCGCCCGACACGGTCTTCCTCGGAGTACGGAACGGCATGGTGGACCTCGTGGTCACGATGTACCATGATCAGGGGCAGATTGCGCTGAAGTCGCTTGGCTTTGAGCGGGTGGTGACGATTCTCGGCGGACTCCCGGTTCCGGCAATCACCGCATCCTCCGGGAGCGCATACGATATCGCAGGGCGTAACGTTGCGAATCCGGAAGCGCTCCTGCATGCTTGCGATTTGGCATGCCGCCTTGCCGACGCGCGAACCGCGCCTGCTACAGCCGTGCCGATGACCGCACGATGAGCCGGCCAGGAACACGGACTGAGGATGGCTGGACGGTCGGATCCTCGATCTGCCGCAGCAGAACGGCAATGGCTTCATCGACCATTCGGTT
Organism: Acetobacteraceae bacterium; assembly: GCA_030044345.1. Taxonomy (GTDB): domain Bacteria; phylum Pseudomonadota; class Alphaproteobacteria; order Acetobacterales; family Acetobacteraceae; genus JAKAWQ01. The sequence goes on from JASHVY010000105.1 coordinate 2,834, forward strand.
TACGGGCTGCCGCACGGTGGTGAGATTGTAGCTCGGCCAGGCTGCCGCCAGGATGTCGTCGAAGCCGACGATCGAGACGTCTTCGGGCACCGACAGCGATAACTCCCTTCGTGCGGCGTCCAACGCGCCAAGCGCCATGATGTCGCTGATACAGAACAGCGCCGTCGGTCGGTCGGGCGCCGACAGCATCTGACGTGCGGCAGCGAAGCCGCCTTCATACGTGTTGGCGCCGGAAGATTCGGCCAGCGCGGTAATGCCCTCGTGGCGCAGTTCCTTGGTGAAAGCGCGGCGTCGCTCCCTGTGCGTGGACGTGTCGGCCCGGCCGCCGATGAGTCCGAAGCGACGATGGCCGGCTCGGCACAGCAGCCGTGCCACATTCTGCGCTCCCTCCTCGTTGGCGCAGCAAACGGAGCTGACCGGGTTGCCATAGACGTTTCGGTTGAACAGCACGACCGGAGTGCCGGCGCCTGCGATTGTCCTGGCCATGCTGGACGACAGCGTCGCGGAGGTGATCACCACGCCTGCCACCTGATATTGCAGCATCTGCGGTAGGACCGCGTCGACATCGGCTTCCGCCGGGACGCTGAACAGCAGCACGCGGCGCCCAAGAGCCTGCAGCTTCTGCGTGAAGGCGTGCAGCACGGCGGGATAAAAAGGGTTGAGGATGTCGCCCATCACGATCCCGATCATGTTGGATCTTCGCGAGATCAGTGAGCGGGCAAGCTCGTTCGGCCAGTATCCCAATTGTTCCGCGGCCGCCCGGATGCGCTTTAGCGTCGCCTTCGAGACCGACCCTTCCCGGCTGAACGCGCGCGAAACCGTCGTTTGCGAAACGCCGGCCAGCCTCGCGACCTCATGCGAAGTGACTTTCCTGATCTTCATCGCCTCCCAAACCTCTGGATCCGGGCTTCCGGGCGCCCGGCACGAAACCGCCGCGGGTAAAAAACTCCGCTCAGGCGAATCGTATCGGCCTCTGCGGCAACATCAAGCCGGGGCAGAATGCCGATTCGTATCGGCGCACCGCCATATGCCCGTGTCCTGCCCTTGAAGCGCGTCGCGAAAAGCGACGAACTTCGGGGACGGGACACTAGGCCACCATCGACCTGACGCCGTCCGCAAGGCATATCTCGGTGATCCGCAGGCCCTTGTCGGTGACGCGAGAAGGGAAGCGGTCCTTCAGGCGCTCCTCGTGGATTGGGATCACGCGCCGGGTCTCGTTACCCACCTGCTTTACCATGTCCTCGGTCGCTGAAATCAGGTTCATTTGGCTGCCCACCGCCAATCCCACTGGCACATACATCCCTTCCGGCGCTCTTCCGCCGCCCAAATCGCCCAGGTTTTCGAATTGATAGGCAAGATCCCCCGCCAGCACCCAGACGTCCTGCGAATCGCGCCTGCCGTCATTTCGCACGGCGACCCACATCGACCCCCAGGTATGCGTGTCGGGCGCGGCATGCAGATCGATCCCGGGAAGCACATCCTGCCGGTCGCCGTCGACGCAGACCAGACGGCGCTGTCGCGCAAGCTCGACGCCGCGAAGAATGTCACCCGGATCGATGCCGCTGAGCACCCAGCGCATACGCTCGGGCAGCGAGAGCGCCCAGACCCATTTGGCAATCTCGCGCTCCTGGATATAGAACACGCCACGAGGAAAAGCCTCTACATTCCCGAAATGATCGAAGTGGGCATGCGTGATGAACACCGTGTCTATGTCTTCGGGGCTGAGATCGATCTCCGCGAGCACGGTGCGGGGCGAGTGCCAGTTCTCCACGCCAAGGCTATCCGCAATTTCCTTTCCGTAATCTCCATTGTTGTAGCCGACATCGACCATGGCGACGCGGCCGCCGCCCTTGATGACGGTATAGCAGTAGGGAAGCTTGAGGTATCCTTGGTTATGGGCGCCGTATAGAACGCCGCTGCGATGGAAGTTCCGCACAAAGCTGTATTCCAGAACCCAGATCGAATATTGTGTCATTGTCCCGATCTTTCGAAAGCTCTGCCACAGGCGCAGCAAGCGCCACTCATATCGACCATGGTCATGCCGAGGTCATGGTTGCAGACACTTTGCAGCAGGCGATAGGCGGCTGTCAGGTGGCCCGCCGCATCGTCGATGCCCTCGGCGCCCGGCGCTCGGCGCAGGCGGCCGATGATCGCAAGCGCGGCGTCGATATGTGTCGCTGCTTGTCGCAGCCGTTCGCATTCACCGACCCGGCCGTCAGGTGCCCGCAGTGCACTAAAATCCTCGAGAACCCGTCGCCACCGTTCGCGTGCGATCGCAATCTCAGGCAGATCCGAAAGGTCGCGGCACAATCGTGCCTGCGCCAGAATAAGCAATCCCGACAATTGTCCGATCAGGGCACGCAACCCATCAAAGACGTCTCGGGCAGCAATCCGATAGGCGATTGTGCGATCATCGAAGGAGTCTGCGGATAACCTTCGTCTGCCCGGTATCCTTTGGGCGCCGTCGCGGCCTGCCGACATCTCCACAGACGACACCGCTCTCAATCCACGGTCCAGCCGCCGTCAACGACCAGCGAGGAGCCGGTCATCATCGCGGAGGCATCCGACGCCAGCAGCACGATCGCCCCCAGCAGGTCCTCGACCTGGCCGATGCGTCCCAGCTTGATTTTGGACAGCACCTCGGTTCGGAATGTTGGATTGGCGAGGAACCTGCCTGCAAGCGGCGTCTCGATAAATGTCGGACAAAGTGTATTGACCCGAATGCCATGTGGCGCGAGGTCCACAGCCATCGCGCGCGTCATTCCCTCCATCGCCCATTTCGACGCGCAATAGACACTGCGTCGCGTCGCTCCGACCAATCCCATCTGCGACGAGACGTTGATAATGGAGCCCCGCTGCCCGGCCACGACGAGCGAGCGCGCCACGGCCTGCGCGACAAAAAATGCGGCACGCACGTTCAGGTCGAATATGAAATCAAAATCCTCGACCTTGACGTCGAGGAAAAGGTCCGTCCGATTGGTGCCAGCGTTGTTGAGCAGGACATGAAAGGGGGGACGTCCGCCGATCTCGGTGGCAACCGCCCGAAGATCGGTCACATCGATCACGATGCAGTCGGCAGCACCGCCGTTGGCCCGGATGGTGTCCGCGGCCCTCTCGATCTCCTCGCGCGTGCGGGCCGCCAGCGTCACTGCGGCGCCCATTTCGGCCAACACAGACGCTGCGGCAAGGCCGATGCCCCGCCCGGCTCCGGTGACGAGCGCGCGCCGCCCATCCAGACGGAACCTCTCCAGGAACTGTGCGGGTTGCATCGCCACCGCTTCCTCTTATTGCCGTCCTCTTCTACTGGTGGATCAGGAGGCCGCCATTGACATCGAGCACGCTGCCGGTGATGTAGCTTGCGAGATCGGAAACAAGGAACAGGCAGGCTTTCGCCACATCGTCGGCGGTTCCCAGCCGTCCCAGCGGAACTTCGGCTGCGATCGCCTTGCGTCGTTCCTCTGAGAGCTTGCCCTGGAAGATGTCGGTATCGATCGTGCCTGGCGCAATCGCGTTGACACGGATGCCATCCGGACCCAACTCGCGCGCCATTGATTTCGCCAGGCTTTGCACCGCTCCTTTTGATGCGGAATAGTGCGGGCCTCCGAACAGGCCGCCGCCACGCTGTGCCGCAACGGAACCGATCGTGACGATGCTGCCCTGGCGCTGCGCCCGGAGGTGCGGCACCACCGCCTGGCACATGTTGAATGTACCTCTGACGTTCACATCCATCACCAACGCGTACCTCTCCGGCGTGACCTCCATGAGCCGGTCCGGCTGGCTGACGCCCGCATAGTTGACAAGGATGTCGAGCCGCCCGAAGTCGGTGAGCGTCTGTTTCACGGCTCGCCGGCAAGCAGCGGCGTCGGAGACGTCGCACCCATAGCCCCGATGTTCCGGCCCGATATCGCGGGCGGCGGCAGCGCTTGCCTCGGCATCGACATCGATGATGGCGACGCGGGCGCCCGCCTCGGCAAAGCGCCGGGCGGTCGCTCGGCCGATCCCGCGCAGGGATGCCGCGCCAGTGATGATCGCAACCTTCTCTGCCAGCAGGGCGGCGCTCATTCTTGGGTGCCCGGTTGGGCCTCCAAACCGCCTCCACTGGGCATGTCCATTTGACTTCCTCCCCCGAATTTACTGGCGGTTTCCTCGTACAATCGGATCACGGCGGCGGTGTCCAGCTCACCGTCGCCGCGGTCGATCAGAGTTGCATAGATCCGGTGGGCCTGGGCCAGCATTGGCGCCCGCAACCCCACCGCCTCGGCAGTCGCCTCGACCATGCGCAAGTCCTTCAGCAGTTGACGTGCGTACGCTCGCGGCTGGAAGTCGCGGGCGACGATACGTGGATATAGCTGGCGCAGGAGTACGCCATCCGGATGACCTCCGGCGACACATGCCGGAATGGCCTTCGCGTCGATGCCGCACAGCTCGGCGAGCCGTGCGGCTTCCGCCAGCACGGTGTGCAGGCAGCCGACGATGAGCTGGGCAACCATTTTCGCAACCAAGCCATCTCCGGTCGCACCGACATGCGTGAAGTTGGCCGAGATCATGTCGAAGAACGTGCGCAGCCGATCGATATCCGCCGCATCGCCGCCCGCCATGATCGTCAGCGTGCCATTGCCTGCCGCCACCGGCCCGCCTGATACCGGCGCGTCCACCCAGTTGCAGCCCGATGCATCCTTCAGCCGCTGGGCGAAGGCGCGGCACTGCTCCACCTGGATGGTCGAAAAATCCACCAGCACGCAGGGCGGCCGCATGACTTGCGCAAGCCCGTTGCTGCCGAAGACGACACTCTCGACCGCTTGGGTGGTTGGCAGGTTCAGTGCCACGAGATCGGCACCGGGCACGACCGCGGCAGGGGAAAGCGCGGTCAGCGCACCGGCCGCAGCCGCATCGTCGCGTCGTTCGGCGGAGATGTCGAACACCCGCACGACGAAGCCGTGCGCGACGAGCCATTTGACCATCGGGCCCCCCATCAGGCCCGCGCCGACATACCCGATGGTGCTAGCCATTGATGCGGTAGATCCGAATCGCGTTGTCGTGGAACAGCTTGGCGCGCTCTTCTGCGGAAAATCCGCCAGTAATCGTTTTGTATCCGGAGAAGATGGTGTCGAGATCGCCGCAGACTCCATCAACCGGGAAGTTGCTCGCGAACATGCAGCGATCAACTCCGAAGGAGTCGATCGTGTGCAGTACGATCTCGCGGTTGCGCGCGACGGTCCAAGGAACACCAGGCACGCCGATTCCCGAAATCTTCACGGCAACGTTTGGGCATTGTGCAAGGTTGCGCATGGCATCACGCCATCCGGCCACCCCTTCGGTGCTGCGATCCGCCGGCAGGCCCGTGTGCAGAAGCACGATTTGCGTGTCTGGAAAATCCTGTGCCAGGGCCGCCGCCTCGTCGAAATGCCACCACGGGGCCTGCAAATCGAACTGCAAGCCCAGCGGTCGCAGGCGGGCAAAGCCGGAGCGCCAGTGCGGATCGCTCATGCTCGTAGGCCTGCGGTCCTTCGGAGAGGCCCCGCCGCGGGGCTTGTGGCGGACGCCACGAACGAAATCGCGGGCTGCATGGTGTTCCAGCACCTCGGCCGCATCGTCGCGGTCGAGCCAGGCCTGCGCGATGGCAACGTTGGGAAAGCCGGTCTCGCTGCGTAGGCGCCCGATGAAGTCCATCTCGCCGCGCGGGTCACGCGGGTCCCACTCCGCCTCGAGATAGACCGTCTTCTCGACGCGATGGCCTTGCACGTCACGAAGATAGTCGGCGGGCAGGTACGAGCGGCAGATCGCCGAATAGTCACCGTATCGGAAGGGAATCAGAGGGCGGTCGCAGAGCCACGGGTAATAATGATGAAGAGGGTCCCAGAAATGGACGTGCGCATCGACCATGGCGAGATCGGACGTCACGCGCATACTCCCCCCACGATTTGTCATTCCGCCGAAATCGACGGTTCGGCGTTTGCCAGGCGATCATTTCACCGTCCGAAAGCCGGCTGGGTCTTGGAGCCACCCCTTCGGAACCGATGGACGGTTACGTATGCATAACCGTAATTGCGGTCGCTTCGGCATGTCAAGACAGGAAGGTCGATGAAGTGTGCGCAATTCACGCCGGCAATGCGGCGGGAGCGCGATGTCGAATCGCATCAGGCCCGATCGCTTGACAGGGCCAAATACGGGGCCATAATCTTATGCATACGTAGGCGGTCCCCTCCAAATCCAGGGATGACAATCGGAGGCGCGGGGAGACCGAAAACGGTGTGGCCGGAAGATTGGCCACCAAGAACGATCTGGCCGGGTGACTGCGGCAACGTTGAGGGGCCGGTAGCCCGTTTTGGGGGGAGGAAGATGGGCGGCAAAGCGGCGAACAGGCGCTGCACGATGTCCGTCACAGGTGTTGGGTGCTAAGCGGCTCGAACCGCCAAGCAGCCTCTGTAGCCAGCAGGCCACCCGAAAAGCTGCTGGAGAATGGGTGCGCCCCCGAAGGATTGCCTGCCGCAGCATTGCCGAATTCGCCGGTGGTGTCCGGGTACCGCAGCAGGGACAGGTGGGACTTCCTGCGCTCGAGCGGCGGCATCGGTATTGCAACTCTTCTCTTATTTGCGTGCGCTCTGGTGGTGCAGCCGCAGAGTCTTTCCCCCTCGGCGTTGAGCGGAATGTTTCCGTTTGCCGCGATCCTGGCGCTCGTCGCCCTGGGACAAACGCTCGTGGTTCAGCAGGGCGGGATCGACCTATCCGTCCCCGGCGTGGTTTCGCTCAGCGGTGTCATCGTGTCCTACTATTCCAGCAGCGAGCCGGGCATGGGTGGATCAGGCATGCCGGTGGCGATAGTCTATACTGTCTGTGCCGCGCTGCTGGCGGGTTTCGTCAACGGCCTCTTGGTCAGCCGGGCGCGGGTGGCGCCGATCGTTGCCACTCTCGGCATGAATTCCGTGCTTTACGGTGTTGATGTCGACATCTCGGGCGGGACGCCGGTGCAGGTGCCGGCGGCTCTTTCCCACTTCGTGGACTTCAAGATCCTCGGGCTCTCGACGCTGGTCTATATCGCGATCGGCATGACAGCTTTCGTCACCTTCCTGGTGAAGAAAACCGTGTTCGGCCGTCGGTTTGAGGCGGTGGGCGCCAGTGCCCGGGCTTCGCGCGCCGCCGGCATAGTCGCGGAGCGCTACCAACTGGTCGCCTATGCTGGTGCCACGCTGCTTTATAGCATGGCGGGAATCTTCCTCGCGGGTTTGATGCAGCTTCCGAGTGCGTTCCAGGGTGACAGCTATCTCATGCCCTCGATCGCGGCAGTCGTGCTCGGGGGAACATCGCTGTTTGGCGGAAAAGGAAATCTCGTTGCCGCTGCGATCGCCGCGTTGTTTCTTACCCAACTGCAACAACTGGTGCTGACGACGGGTTCGAGCGTGGGTGTCCAGTACCTGTTCCAGGGCGGGGCGATCATTGTGGGTGTCGGGGTGTACAGCGTGAAGTGGAACCAGCTACGCGGTCTGCTTCATCGCTTCGGAGGGCGCCGGCTGGCGACTGAGGGCGCCGACGGTATGCGCTCTTAGCGGGAGTTTGGCGTAGCGTTTCTGTTGGACTTGTTGGCGACAAACAAAATAGCGGAGGAGGTCTGAGATGACGTCAAGGCGCCGGACGCCAGTCCTGGTTGGAGCCGTATTGGCCGCGACGATGGTTGCGGGCGTGGCCACCGCAGCGTCGGCTGCGGACGTGGATCAGTGGTGCAAGAGGATCGAAAATGGTCTGTTCTGCGCACCGCTGGTAACCCCGCCGCCGGACTTCTGCGGCACCAAGAAGATATCCGTTGCGTTGGCTGACGGATTCGCCGACAACCCCTGGCGCCAGCAGACCACCGCCGCTGGTATCAACGAAGCCAGCCGGTGTCCCAACGTCATCAGTTGGACGCACACCGACGGCCAGGGCAACACCCAGAAGGCCATTTCCGATCTTGAAGGCCTGGCTGCCCGCGGCATCAATGCGATCGTGGTGTTTCCGGACGCCGGACCAGCCATGCTGCCGGCGATCCGTGATGCATACAAGCAGGGCAGCGTTGTGGTCCCGTACCGCGCGCAGGTCGGCGGCAAGGCGGGGGTTGATTATTCTGTCTTCGTCGGCACCGACTTTGCGAACGACGGAGTGGTGTGGGGCCAATGGATGGCAAAGGCGCTGCATGGGAAGGGCTCGGTGGCCTACCTCGGCGGCCCCGCCGGCACCAGTGAGAGCACCGAAAAGTCCAAAGGCCTGATGCAGGCATACGCGGCCGATCCCGGCATGAAGTGGATTGGCATGAAGCCATTCGAGGTGACGAACTGGGATCCGAGCCTGATCGAGAAGACCCTCAACGCGTTGATCGCCAAGTATTCCGAGATCGACGGGGTTGTTTCAGACCTTTCGGTACCGAACGTGATCGCCGGCCCCTTCCAGCGAACGAACCGGCCGGTGCCTCTCTTTGCGGGAGAGGATGCGAATGGCTGGGGCTGCCTTTGGCAAAAGCTGCACAAGGAAAATTCCAATTCCACGTTTCAGTTCCTGAGCACCAGCGCTGAACAGTGGAATATTCGCCTTGCCATCGAATGGGCAATCGCAGATGCAGCCGGCGGCAAAGTCGATCAGCCATTGGTCATAACGGACACCAAGGGCATCAAACACGTCGCCGCAGGGCCAGGCGACACGATTGTCAAAAACTTCGTCGTGGACAATTCATTGGCGGGCCAGGTGTATTGCAGTTCTGAATTGCCTTCGTCCGCAGGAAACGCCACCAGCCTGACCATCGCGCAAGTGCTGGGTTCGTTGAAAGGCGGCCTCTGAACGCTCGAGGGACGGCAGGCAGGCTTGGCGAAGCACGATCCTAGTATCCTGCCCTCTCCGTTCGTCGCGAAATGCGACGAACGGAGAGGATAAGCAGGCCACGGAAAACAAAGAGCGAGTGTCCCGATTCCTCCCGTCTTCCAATGCGACGGACTTCGGAATCGGGACACGAGCCGATCGTGCCTGCCTCGCCCTGCCAACGCGCAAGGGCGGCTGATCACCTCGCGGTCGCCATAGCATGGAGTAAGCTGTTATCGTGACAGAAATCGTCTTGCCGCAGTCAGCCGCTCTCCCTGACGGTGCAGCCATAGGACTGCATCTCAGTCACGTCTGGAAGCACTTTGGCGGCGTTGCCGCCGTCAAGGACGTTTCGTTCTCAGCGATGGCTGGGGAAGTCCATGCTCTGCTGGGTGAGAACGGAGCCGGAAAATCGACGTTGATGGGTATCGCCTCGGGTGATGTGCGTCCGGACCGGGGAAGGATCGAGATTTGCGGCGAGGCGATCGAAAGGCTGACATCAGGCCAGGCTCAGCGCCTGGGTCTGGCGATCGTTCATCAGCATCCGGCGGTCCTGCCCGATTTGACTGTGGCCGAGAACTTAGTGCTCGCCGTTCCCCGTGAGTTACGTCGCGGAGGAACACGCGGCATCGACTGGGTCGCCAACCAGTTGGAGCGCGTTGGGTGCTCGGTGCATCCCAGTACCCGCATGAGCGAAGTCGGTATCGCGCAACGTCAACTCATCGAATTGGCGAAGGCGCTGGCGATCGAGCCGAAGGTGCTGGTGCTCGACGAACCGACCGCACCGCTCACGGCAGACCTTGTCGAATTGTTGTTCTCGAAGATTCGCCTGGCCGCGGCGCGCGGCGCCGCAATCATCTATATCTCCCATAGGTTGCAGGAAGTCCGTCAGATTGCGCAACATGTCACCGTGATGCGCGATGGAGAAGTCAGGGGGTCGGGGGCGATCACCGAGATGTCGGATGAGGAAATGCTCCGGCTGATCGTAGGGCGTACCGTCACGAACGTGTATCCCGCGAAGGGTACGGGGCCGTTGTCGGGAAACAACGCGCTCGTCGTGGAAGGCCTCTCTGGCGGAGCGTTTCACGACATCAGCATGACGGCACGGGGCGGCGAAATCGTTGGTATCGCCGGTATCACCGGCAACGGTCAGACCGAATTTCTGCGTTCGCTGGCCGGACTCTTCGCCGCGTCTGGCGAGGTGACGGTCGGCGGCATATCCCTGCGCCTCGGCCGTCCGGAAGCGGCACGCAAGATGGGGATCGTCTTCCTTTCTTCGGACCGACAGAAGGAAGGGCTGATCATGAGCCTGTCGGTTCGCGAGAATGCCGCCTTCTCCGCACTGCAGCGCTTCGCGAAATTGGGCATCGTGCGGAAGCGTGTCGAGCAGCATGAGGTCGAGGAACAGGGGATACGGCTTGCCATACGCGCTCCCTCCGTCGAGGCGAATGTGGCAAGCCTGTCCGGCGGCAATCAGCAGAAGGTCATCCTGGCACGGGCACTGCTCGCCAAGGCATCGGTGGTGTTGGCGGAAGAGCCGACAGCCGGCGTCGATGTCGGCGCCCGCGCCGAGATCTATCATATTCTTCGGGATGTCGCCGACCGAGGCACGCCGGTCGTCATCGTCTCTTCCGACACGCTGGAGCTTGAGGGCCTGTGCGATCGGGTTATCGTCCTGTCTCGCGGGCATTTTGTTCGAGAGCTCGCAGGCAGCGATGTCACGGAGGAGAATATCGGCCGTGCGATAATCACTGCAACTGCGCAGCGCAAACACGACATCGGGCGCAACGAGGTCGATCCGGGCAAGCGGCTGGGCTGGCGGGCGCGGGCACGGCACTTCGCCGCCGGAGACTACGCGCCAAGCGTGGTGCTGGCGCTCCTCATCCTGGTGCTCGGGGTCGCGGCGGCGAATTACAACATTCGCTTCGTCTCGGCCTTCAACATCCAGAAGATCCTGTTGCTTTCCACGGCGTTGTCGTTCATTGGCCTGGGTCAACTGTGCGTCATCCTCACGGGTGGGATCGACGTTTCCGTGGGGCCGTTGGCTGGGCTGACGGTGGTGATCGCCTCGTTTTTCCTGCTGGATGGCAGCCCGGTGGGGCTGGTATTCGTCGGCATTCTTGCGATGTTCGCCGCCGGTGCGGCGATCGGCCTGGCCAATGGCCTGCTTGTACGCGTTGGCAATCTCACCTCGGTTGCGGCAACCCTGGGTGCCTATGCCATCATCCAGGGCTTTTCGGTGCTCTTACGACCACAACCGGGCGGCAACATCAGCGTTGATATTATTTCGGCGATCCAGGTTAGTATCTCTGGCGTGCCGGTCGCCTTCATCGTCGCCGTCGTTCTTGCGATCCTCCTGGAGACAGCGTTGCGGTACACGCGCTGGGGTCTGGGCCTGCGCGCCGTAGGATCGAATGAAGAGTCCGCGGCACGGATCGGGGTGCGGACGGACCGCTCCGTCATTGTCGCGTTCGTCGCCTGCTGCCTGCTGACGGTGTTGGGCGGTGTGATGGTCACCGCGCAGCTTGGGATCGGCGATCCCAATCAGGGAATAGGATACACTCTTACCAGCATAGCGGCCGTCGTACTCGGCGGCGCCAGCTTGGCAGGCGGTCGCGGCGCTTTCGTCGGCGTATTGTTCGGGGCAGCTCTCATCCAGGAGATCAACGCGGCAACGTCATTTCTTGGTCTTTCGGAAGCTTGGCAGTACTGGTTCATCGGGTGGCTGACACTGGGGGCGGTCGCCATATATTCGCACGCGCGACGGGTGGCGGAGCCGTCCTGAAAGGACGCGTGCGGACGACCCCATAAACGGCAATGCGACAACCCTCGTCGTCGCGGCCGACAGCCGAAGCGCGGCGACTTACACGAGGACCATGCCGCCATCGATCATAATGATCTGGCCGGTCATGTAGTCACTCTCCGGAGAGGCGAGAAAGGTGGTCGTGCCGGTGATATCCTCAGGCGTGGCGACGCGGCCGCGCAGGATGCCTGCCGCGAAGTTCTCCATCGCCTCTCCCGGCCGCTCGCTCTGCCCCAGCGCCATCAGGTCCTTGTCCAGTTGTTCCCAGAGTGGCGTCGCCACCACTCCGGGCGCGAATCCATTCACTGTGATGTTGTGCTTCGCCAGGGCCCGGGCCGCCGACTGAGTGAGCGAGATCACCGCGAACTTCGACGCGCAATAGGGTGCGAAGCTCTCATAACCCTGCCGGCCTGCGATCGATGCCGTGTTGATGATCTTGCCGCCCGTCTTCTGCGCAATCATTTGCTTTGCGGCCTCCTGCGTCCCCATGAGGACACTCCAACTGTTCACCTTGATGATCGCATTCCAGTTGTCCTCCGTAACGTCCAGGAAATTCATCGGCTTATTCATGCCCACGTTGTTGAACACGACGTTGATCGGGCCGAATGCGGCAACCGCCGCCTTGATCATCATCTG
>JASHVY010000106.1 GCA_030044345.1 Acetobacteraceae bacterium
ACTGATAGCCGCGATCCTCGATATTGATCTCCGCCGCGCGCTGCGGCCGGTAGCGTCCATTGACATAGGCAATGCGGCTCATTGCTCACTCTCTCATTTTTCCGATTCGTCCTGATTCATTGAAGCGTGGTGAGAGAATCCCTGAGAACGCACCCAGGGTGAGCGGAAAGCCCCGAAGGGCGCCCTGCGCGCACACCGCGGTCTCATTCTCAATCGGTGCCGCCCGCAATCTCTCAGGCGACGCGATCCTCGACGCTCACCCCAAGCTGCTTGAGCTTGCGGTGCAGCGCGCTTCGCTCCATGCCGACGAACTGCGCCGTGCGGCTGATATTGCCGCCGAAACGCAGGAGCTGCGCCTGCAGATACTGCGTCTCGAAAAGATCGCGCGCCTCGCGCAGCGGCAGCGCCATCACATCCTCCCCGGGATCATTGACGGGGATCTGCGGCGCGCCGGAGGCGATCTCCGCGGGCAGCATGTCGCGCCGCAGCGGCTCATCGGGCCGGCCGGGCGCCATGATCAGCAGCCAGTCCATCAGGTTGCGCAACTGGCGCACATTGCCCGGCCAGTCATAGGCGACGAAGGCGGTCAGCGCATCGACCGCGAGCTCGCGCGCCGGCATTCCCGCACTCTCCGCCGAGCGGGCGAGGAACTCGCGCGCCAGCAGCGGAATATCCTCGCGCCGTTCCCTGAGGCTCGGCATATCGATCGGCACCACGGCGAGGCGGTAATAAAGGTCCTCGCGAAAATGGCCGGCTGCAATCTCGGCATTGAGGTCGCGGTTGGTCGTCGCCAGCACGCGCACATCGACCTTCACCGGCGCGGCACCGCCGACACGCTCGAACGCATGATCCTGCAGCACGCGCACGATCTTGCCCTGGGTCTCGAGCGGCATGTCCGCCACCTCGTCGAGCACGAGGGTGCCGCCATGCGCGCGCTCGAGCACGCCGGCGCGGCGCGGCGCGGAAGCCGCGTCCGGCCCGGCCTCGACGCCGAAGAGCTCGGACTCGAAGCGCGACGGGCTGAGCGTCGCGCAGGTGAGCATCACGAACGGGCCGCCGGCGCGGCGTGAATGGGCATGGATCATCCGCGCGGCGACACCCTTGCCCGAGCCCGCCGGGCCGCGGATGAGCACGCGCGAGCCGGTCGGCGCCGCCTTGGCGATCTGGGCGCGGACCGCCGAGATCGCCGGCGAGGAGCCGGTGAGCTCGGTCTCCGCGCCGGCGCGCAGGCGCAGCTCCGCGATCTCGAGCGAGAGCCGCGCCGCCTCGAGCGCCCGGCGCATCACATGCAGCAGGCGGTTCGAGGTGAAGGGCTTCTCGATAAAATCGTAGGCGCCCTGCTGGATCGCGGCGACCGCCATCTCGATCGTGCCGTGCCCGGAGATCATCACGACCGGCACCTGCGGCTCCTCCGAGCGGAAGATCTCGAGGATCTCGAGCCCGTCGCGCTTCGAGCCCTGCAACCAGACATCGAGGATGACGAGCGAAGGGCGGCGCTGGCGGAAGGCCGCCACCGCCGAGTCACCGTCATGCGCCTGGCGCGTCTCGTAGCCTTCGTCGCGCAGGATGCCGTCGATCAGCAGCCGGATATCCGGCTCGTCATCGACGATGAGGATCTCATGCGGCATCGCAGCATCTCGACCCGCTCGCGGCAAGAGCGTGGTGAAGTTCGATTGTCACGCCCTCACTTTTTTCTGGCGACCAATCTCATGGCAATCCCGGACAACGGCACAATTCCGCCGCCGGGCCCAGTGATCTAGCACTCCCGCCGACCGATTCGCCGGAAAAATACGCGGCCGCGCGCCGCGGGCCGTCACCGGCACAGTCATTCGGCCAGACCCTTCAGCCCGATCATTCGGCCCGATCATTCAGCCCGGGCCTTGAGCGGAACCGAAAGCATGGCGACGGCGCCGGGACCGTCCGCGCGGTCCTCGAGATCGAGTCCGCCGCCATGCTCCTCCATGATCTTCTTGACGATCGCAAGGCCAAGCCCGGTGCCCTTGGGCTTGAGGGTGACATAAGGCTCGGTGAGGCGCGCCCGGTCCTCCTCGGGCAGTCCGATCCCATCATCCGTCACCACGATCCGCACGTCGTTCCGCTCCGCCGTCACCGCAACACCGATATGCCCTGCGCCGGCACGCATCGCGACCGCATCGGCGGCGTTCTGCAGAAGGTTGGTCAGCGCCTGGCCGACGAGCCGCCGATCGCAAGGCGCGAACGGTCCCCGGTCGGGAATCGCCGTCGACCAGGCGATCTCCGGATGGGCATTCTTCTGCAACACCAAGGCCTCGCGCGCCAGCCTTCCCACATCCTCTTTCCGGATCACGGGCTGCGGCATGCGCGCGAAGGCGGAAAACTCATCCACCATCCGGCCGATATCGCCGACATGGCGGATGATCGTGTTGGCGCACTGGGCGAAGGTCTCGGGATCGGATTCGATCTCCTTGAGGAAGCGGCGCTTGAGCCGCTCCGCCGCAAGCTGGATCGGTGTCAGGGGGTTCTTGATCTCGTGGGCGATGCGGCGGGCGACATCCGACCAGGCGGCCTGGCGCTCGGCGGCCTTGAGCTCGGTGATGTCGTCGAAAGTGACGACGAAGCCGTCCGGCCGCCCGGCCTTGAGCTCGGCTGCGATCCGCACGAGCAGGCGCCGGCGTCGGGAAGGCGGCCCGATCTCGATCTCCTCGGTGAGCGGCCGCTCCGGAGCGGCGCGCGCGGCCGCAAGGAGGGGCGCAAAGGCCGGAACCAGGAGACCAAGCTCTTCGCCGACGCCGGCCATCACGTCGATCCCGAGAAGCTCGGCAGCGGTGCGATTGGGGAGCTCGATCCGCCCTTCCGCATCGAGGCCGATGACACCGGCCGAGACGCCGGAGAGCACGCTTTCCGTAAAGCGCCTTCGCTCGTCGATCTGGCTGTAGGCATCCATCAGCTCGGTGCGCTGGGCGCCAAGCTGGCCGGTCATCCGGTTGAAGGCGCGCGAGAGCCCGGCGATGTCGTCCCCGGTCGGGGCTTCCGGCACGCGCACGCCGAGATCGCCGGCGCGCACGCGCTCGGCCGCGGTGATCAGTCTGCCCACCGGGCGGGCGATCTGGTTCGCCATCACGAGCCCGATCAGCACCGCTGCCGAGAGCACGAGCATCGCGACCACCGCGAAGATCAGCGCGAAGGTGATCTGCAGGCCGTAGCGATTCTGATCGAGCTGCTGATATTCGGCGACCGCCTGCTCGACCTCGGCCATATGCTCGAGAATGGTCGGATCGACCGGGCGGCTGATCATCAGCATCAGGGTGGGAATCGAATCGAGCCGCACCACCGCCTCGACCGAAGTGCCATTGCCGGTATCGAGCACTGCGACGCTGCCGGCGCGCGCCACATCCACCGCCCAGGAGGGCGGCAGCGGCATGCCGAAGCCCGCCATCACGCCGGAGGAGGCGATCACCTGGCCGGTCACCGGCTCGAAGATCACCGCCTCGGTCAGTCCGCGGAGCGCCGTCTGGGTCGCCAGCACCTGGCCGAATTGCTGCGGCGCGTTGGCGAAGACCTCTCCCGCGCGGGTCAGGTCGTTGGCCATGGCGAGGGCATCGGCGCGGATGGCGTTGCGATGCTCGTCGAGATAGCCGCGTGAGACCTCGAGGCTCTGGTCGAGCGCGGTCCGCACGCGGTCGTTGAACCAGGCCTGGATGCCGTAATGGAAGAAGGCGGTGGCGAACACCGCGACCAGGATCGCCGGCACCGCGGCGACGACGCTGAAGAGCAGCACCAGCCGGACATGCAGCCGCGAGCCGGCCGAGCCGCGCTTGCGCTCCACCCAGACCCGCGTCAGCCGCACGGCGAGCAGCAGGCCGAGCAGAAGGAGGACGATCAGGTTGGCGAGCACCATGCTCACCACCCAGTCGGGCGAGACGCCGAACTTCACCCCGCCGGCGAGCACGGTGAAGGTGGCGATGCCGAGGGCGAGAGCGCCGACCGCGAAGACCAGCGTGACCACCCGGCCCAGCACCACGTCGAGCGCGCGGGCGAGCCAGGAGGCGTGGCGCCCGCCTTCCGGTGCGCCTTGCTTCTCCCGAGGCCGGTCTTCAGGTTCGTCCCGAGGGCGCTCGGGCGGGCGGAGGATTGAGCGGCTGAAGACGGTATTCATCAGCCGCTTCTATTACGCCCTCAGCCGACACCTCGCAGCACGGGAATTTCGAGGTCGCGGATCTTCTTGCGGAGCGTATTGCGGTTGAGGCCGAGCATCGCCGCGGCCTTGATCTGGTTGCCGCGGGTCGCGGCGAGCACGGCGCGGATCAGCGGGCGTTCGAAATCCGCGAGCACGCGGTCATAGATGGCGCCGGCACGCGAGGCCAGCGGGTCGGCGAGAAGATCCTGGAAATGCCGCTCGAGCATTCGCGTGAGCGGCTCCTCATCGGCCGCGCGCGCCTGCGGCGGGGCGCCCGCCTGGGCGGTGCGCAGCTCGGCATCGATCGCCTCGGCGGTGATCGTCTCGCCCGGATTGAGCACCGCGAGACGGCGCATCAGGTTCTCGAGCTCGCGCACATTGCCGGGCCAGCGGTGCTGATGCAATCGCTCCACGGCGGCCGCCTCCAGCACCTTGGTCGCAAGCCCCTCGGCACGCGCCCGCTCGAGGAAATGGCGGGCGAGCGGGCCGATGTCCTCGGTTCGTTCCCGCAGCGGCGGCAGCCTGAGCGGCACCACGTTCAGCCGGTAGTAGAGATCGTCGCGGAAGAGGCCGCGGCGGATCAGCTCGTTGAGATCGCGGTGGGTGGCGGCGATGATGCGCACATTCACCTTGATCGGCTGGCGCCCGCCGACGGAGGTGAACTCCCCCTCCTGGAGCACGCGCAGGAGACGGGTCTGCGCCTCGGGCGGCATGTCGCCGATCTCGTCAAGGAAAAGGGTGCCGCCGTCCGCCTGCTGGAAACGACCCGGGCTGCGGCCGATCGCGCCGGTGAAGGCCCCACGCTCATGGCCGAAGAGCTCGGCCTCGACCAGCTCGCGCGGGATCGCCGCCATGTTGATGGCGACGAAGGGGCCGCCGCGACGGCGGCCGTAATCGTGCAGGGCGCGGGCCACCAGCTCCTTGCCGGTGCCGGACTCGCCGCTGATCATCACCGTGAGGTCGGCGGTCGCGAGCCGGGCGATGTTGCGATAGATCTCCTGCATCGCCGGGCTGCGGCCGATCAGCGGCAGCCGCTCCCCGCTCCCTTCCTGCTCCGGCGGCAGGGCGGGGGCCGCGAGCGCCCGGCGCACCACGGAGAGCAGCTCGCCGAGGTCGAAAGGCTTGGGCAGATACTCGAAGGCGCCGCTCTGCGTCGCCTTGACCGCGGTGAGGAAGGTGGATTGCGCGCTCATCACCACCACCCGAAGCTCCGGACGGAGCCGGCGGATGCGTGGAATGAGGTCGAGCCCGTTCTCGTCGGGCATCACCACGTCGGTGATGACCAGATCCCCCTGCCCTTCCTCGACCCAGCGCCAGAGCGTGGCGGCGTTGGACGTGCAGCGCACATCGTAGCCGGAACGGCCGAGCGCCTCGGCAAGCACGGTGCGGATCGAGCGATCATCATCGGCGACCAGCACGGTCGCCTGGTTGACGCGGGTCGTCTCGACCACGTTCACTGGGTCTCTCCCCCAGGGCCCTCTCCGCCAGGGGCCTCTTTGTCGGTCGCCATCGGCAGACGGAGACGGAATTCGGTCCGGCCCGGCCGGCTCTCGACATCGATCAGCCCGCCATGCTCGTCGACGATCTTCGCGGCGAGCGCGAGACCAAGCCCGGTGCCCGCGCGCCGGCCCGAGACGAAGGGCTCGAAGAGGTGGGGCTTCAGCACCTCGGCAATTCCCGGCCCGTTGTCGCGCACCACGACCACCAGCGGGATGTGCCGGCGCTCTTCCGGCCCCGAACCCCCACCTTCCCCTGGACCGGCCCGATAGACGCCCGCCTGAAAACCGGTGGAGAGCGCGATCTCGCCGCTGCCGGCGCCGCTCTCGTTGATCGCCTCGGCGGCGTTCTTGACCAGGTTGAGGATGACCTGGACGAGCTGATCGCGGCTGCCGAGGACCGGGGGCAAAGAAGGATCATAGGCCTCGACGAAGCGGATATTCCGGGCGAAGCCGCTCATCGCCAGCCGCCGCACATGTTCGAGCACGCGGTGGATATTGACCGCGCCGCGCCGCTCGGGCGGCTGCTCACCGAATGCCTCCATCTGCTCGACGAGCGCGCGGATGCGGTCCGCCTCATCGCGGATCAGCACCGCGAGCTCGCGGTCCGCAGGCTCGAGCGTCGCTTCCAGGAGCTGTGCCGCGCCCCGGATTCCCGAGAGCGGATTTTTCACTTCATGCGCCAGTACCGCCGCCATGCCCGCCACTCCGCGCGCCGCAGGGGAAAAGCCCATTCCTTGGTCGAAGGCGCGCGCCACCGGGCCATCTTGCAATTTCAGTACCACCGCACCTTTGACCTCCGGCAGAGGGGCCAGATGCACGCCGACGCTGCGGCGCGAGAGGCGCGGGCTTTCGAGGATCAGGTCGTGGCCGGCGATCGACACCCCCTCGGCGCGGACCTGCTCGAGCAGGCGGAAGAGCGCATCGTCCGGAACCACGAAATCGGCGAGGCCCATCTCGGAGAGCTGGACGGCGGAGGCGAGAAAGAACTGCTCGGCGGCGGCATTGGCGAAAAGAAAGCGGTCGGCGGCATCGAGTGCGACGATGGCGACCGGGAGCGCGCCGAGCACCAGGGCAGGATCGACCAGGGCCGGCTTCTCGCGCCTCCCGAGCACCGTGCGGAGCATCGCCCGTCTCACGCGGCCCGCTCCGCTTCCGGCTCCACTTCCGGCTTTGGGCAAACGAGGCCGCCGGCGACCAGGGGCGCGAAATAGCCACTGACCTGCCGTTCAACCTCGGCCGCGTCCTCGATGCGGTTGACGAGGGCGCGAAAGGAAGCGGCGCCGGGCAGGCCGCGGACATACCAGCCGAGATGCTTGCGGGCCATCCGCACACCGGCGAGCGTCCCGTAATGAGCGAGCATGGCGCGAAAATGGGCGATCACCAGCGCGAGCTGGTGGGCAAGCGGCGGTGCGGCCCGGTGCTTTCCGGTGCGGAGAAACTGCGCCGTCTGGCCGAGGAACCAGGGGCGGCCATAGGTGCCGCGGCCGATCATCACGCCGTCCGCGCCGGAGCGGCGGAGCGCCTCGGCGGCATCCGTCTCGGAGAGAATATCGCCGTTGACGATGACCGGGATGCGGACGGACCCCTTGACCGCGCGGATGAAGTCCCAGTCGGCGCTGCCCTCATAGAATTGCTGGCGGGTGCGGCCATGCACGCTCACCATGCGGATCCCGCATTCCTCCGCGATCCGGGCGAGCCGAGGGGCATTGCGGCTCGCCTGGTCCCAGCCGGTGCGCATCTTGAGCGTGACCGGGCGATCGACCGCCCGCACGGTCGCTTCGAGGATCCGCGCGGCATGGATTTCATCGCGCATCAGCGCCGAGCCGGCCTGCTGGCCGAGGGCGACCTTTTTCACCGGGCAGCCGAAATTGATGTCGATGAGGTCAGCGCCGAGATCCGCGGAGATGCGCGCCGCCTCGGCCATCGCCTCCGGCTCGCAGCCGGCGAGCTGGATCGCGTTCGGTCCGCCGGCGGCGATCTCCGCCATGCCAAGCGTGCGGCGGTTCTCGCGCAGCATGGCCCAGGAGGCGATCATCTCCGAAATCACCAACCCCGCTCCTTCCTCATGGGCGAGACGGCGGAAAGGCAGATCGCTCACGCCCGACATCGGGGCGAGAATGACCGGCGGATCGATCACAATCACCCGATCCGATCCTTCGAGACGGATCGGAGCGAGCTTCACGATCCCATCACTGCCTATCATTTGGGCAAAATAGACGAACAAGGTTTGCTATGCAATTAGGCACAATTTGATATCTCCTTGATCTCTTTGCTTTCCGTTTTGCCTTCCAATCGATTCGCCATCCGCCATGCTGCAAAGCACAATAGCATTTTCTTGATTTTTTCACGAATTTTGCTGCGCGTCCGCGACCGGATTCCGCAGATTTTCAAGGCTTCCGCCAGTTCACTCTCCTGGTTGACTCCCTTGGGGGCGGCACGGCAAAGCCCGCCTTCATGCCTGAGAGCCCGATCGCTGCCCTGCTGGTCGCCGCCGGAACCGGAAGCCGGTTCGGCGCGGCGACGCCAAAGCAGTTTCTCCCGCTGCTCGGCCGGCCGGTGATCCGCTGGGCCGCGGAGGCGCTCGCGCCAGAGATCCCACTGCTCCAGCCGGTCGGGCCGGCGGAACCGATCGAGGCGGCGCTCAAGGGTCTGCGGCATCTTCCTCCGGTGCCCGGCGGCGCCACCCGCCAGGCGAGCGTACGTGCCGGGCTCGAGGCGCTGGCCCCGCACGAACCTGCGTTCGTGCTGGTCCATGATGCCGCCCGCCCCTTCATTCCGCCCGGGACCGTGCCGGCCCTGCGCGCCGCCCTTACCCGCACTGAAGGGGCGATCCCGGCCGTTTCCGTGGCCGACACGCTGAAGCGGAGCGATGGCGCGGGCGCCATCGCCGTCACCGTGCCGCGCGAAGGGCTGTTCCGCGCCCAGACGCCGCAGGCCTTCCGCTTCGCCGAGCTGCTCCGTCTGCACCGGGCGGCTTCGGACGGCGAGGCGACCGACGATGCCGCCCTCTTCGAGGCCGCCGGCCTCGCTGTCGCCCTGGTTCCTGGCTCGGAGGACAATATCAAGATCACCCTGCCCGAGGATCTTGCCCGCGCCGCCCGGATCCTCGCCCCGAGCCTGCTGCCACGCACCGGCTCGGGCTTCGACGTGCATGCCTTCGCCACACGCAGGCGGCTCGTGTTGTGCGGGATCGAAATTCCGCATGACCAGGGGCTTGCCGGGCATTCCGATGCCGATGTCGGGATTCACGCCCTCTGCGATGCGATCTATGG
>JASHVY010000107.1 GCA_030044345.1 Acetobacteraceae bacterium
GGCGCCGGCACCTCGCTCGAAGGCCATGTCACGCCCGTGCATGGCGGGATCAGCCTCGATCTCTCGCGCATGCAGCGGGTGATCGAGATCCATCCGGAAGACATGGATTGCCGCGTCGAGGCCGGCGTCACTCGCCAGAGTCTCAACGCCTATCTGCGCGACCAGGGCCTCTTCTTTCCGGTCGATCCGGGCAGCGAATGCACAATCGGCGGCATGTGCGCGACCCGCGCCTCCGGCACCAATGCCGTGCGCTACGGCACGATCCGCGAGAACGTGCTCGGGCTCACAGTGGCTCTGGCGGATGGGCGGCTGATCCGAACCGGCGGGCGGGTGCGGAAATCCTCGACCGGCTACGATCTCACCCGGCTCTTCATCGGCTCGGAGGGCACGCTCGGCGTGATCACCGAGATCGCGCTCCGGCTGCACGGGATCCCGGAGGCGATCTCGGCCGCGACCGCGCAGTTTCCCACGCTCGAAGGCGCCGTGGAATCGGTGATCGCGGTGATGCAGGCCGGCATCCCGATGGCCCGGATCGAGCTTCTCGACGATATGCAGATGCGGGCCTCGATCGCCTACTCCAAGCTTTCGGGCCTGGCGCCGCTGCCCACCCTTTTCTTCGAGCTCCACGGCAGCCCGGCCGCGGTCGCCGAGCAGGCTGCGCAGGTGGAGGAGATCGCGCTCAGCTTCGGCGCCGAGCACTTCGCGCAGGCAGCGGATGCGGAGGCGCGGGCGCACCTGTGGAAGGCGCGGCACGATGCCTATTGGGCGTCGCTGGCCCTCAAGCCGGGCTGGAAGGGGCTGACGACGGACGCGATCGTGCCGATTTCACGGCTCGCCGAGGCGGTGCTCGGCGTGAAAGAGGATATCGCCGCTTCCGGGCTCGTGGGCACGATCGTCGGCCATGTCGGGGACGGCAATTTCCACACCGTCCTGATGGTGCCACCCGAGCCGGACGGGCTCGATCGCGCCTGGGCGCTCGACCGGAAGATTGTCGAGAGGGCGCTGGCGCTCGAGGGGTCGTGCAGCGGCGAGCATGGGGTCGGCATCGGCAAGCGCGCGTTCCTTCTCGCGGAGCACGGCGCCGAGGCGCTCGACCTGATGCGCCAAATCAAGGCCACGCTCGATCCAAGCGGCATCCTCAACCCGGGCAAGATCTTTCTCAACTGACTGCGGCAGCTCATCCCGGGACCAAACACCTAGAAAGTGTTATGCGCTTCGATGAAGTATCAGAAAGAAGGAGCCTTCTTTTTCTGAAGAAAAAGAAGCAAAAAGACTTTTCTCCGTTTTCCGGACCAGGCGCTGGCTGGGAACTATGAATAAAAGGATAAAAGTTCTTTGGTTCTTTCTTTCAAGAAAGAACAGCCTACTCTTCTTTACTTACCGCTTTTTGTTTTCCACATTTTGTTTATCGCATGGGGCTTGGTAGAAGGTTCGTAACATCTTCTCGAGCGCGATGATTTTAAATCATCACACTCTCGCTTTGTTTTCTCGATCAATTTCATGGCTTTGGCGGATCGCTCTGCGCCGGGGTCCCCGCGAACACGTTCGCGGGGTGCCCCGATCCACCAGAAGCCATATTGATCTAGTGCGTCGGCGGCTTGACGATCTCAAGCCGCAGCATCAGCCCGACCGTCGCTCCCTTCACGGGGCGGAGCAGGGCAATCGCGAGGATCAGCGTCAGCGGCACGAGGATTCCCGTCTCCGTCCAGATGGAAAGATGCATCGTGCTCTCCATCACCACGAGAAGCGCGACGACGATGGCTCCGGCAATCAGAACCGTGAAGACGGGCGGCCCGTCATCGGCCGGAACCTGGCCGAGCGGCGCGCCGCAGACGGCGCATTCCTGAGTAACCCGCAAATAGCCTGAAAAGAGGCGCGTACGGCCGCAAGCCGGACACCGTCCGGCCATGCCGCGCCCGATTGCCACGAGAAGCGGTGGGGAAGGCCAGGGCGGGGGCGCTTTCCTCCGATCCGGCTCCCAGCGCGCAGCGGGCGGGGGTGCGGGCATTCTGGAACGGGTTATTGCGGCGGCTTGATCATGCCGAGGCGAAGCATCACACCAACGGTCGCCCCCTTCACCGGCCGCAGCAAGGCCAGGGTGAGGACCAGGGTGAACGGCAGCAGGATCGCCGCCTCGAGCCAGAGGGGCGGGGAGAAATCCGTTTCCATGATGAGCAGAAGCCCGATGACAATATGCCCGACGATGAGGATCGTGATGTAGGGCGGTGCATCGTCGGAGCGGAGCTCGCCGAGCGGCGCGCCGCAATGAGTGCAGGCCGGGACGACACGGAGATAGCCGGCAAAGAGCGGGCCTTGCCCGCAAGCCGGGCACCGGCCGGCAAGGCCACGGCCGATCTGGGTCAGAAACGGCGGATTGGGCCACGGGGTGGGCGCAGCGGTTTCCGCAACGCTTCCGTCGCGCTCCCAATGGAACGAATTCTGATCGGGCACGGAATAATTCCTCTACTTGCCGATGAGTGGTCCGGTCCGGCTCGGGCCCGGTCTCAGGAAGGTCAACGAAACCGGAGCATCCGCACTATAATCTGGCGGCTTCTGAAGGTCATGGCGATCAGGAGAGAACAAGGCTGGGTTGCGCGGACGTTGGCTTGAGGCGGCGCTGTGCGGATGAAGGACCTCGACGATGACGAATGAAACGCCTGCCAAGCATCAGGCTTGGCTTCATCGCGCCTCCACTCCACCTTTGTCGATCACGCTCCATGACGCCTCCTGAGCCGTGGCCGAGGTTTTCCGTCTCCCCTTTTGGCCTGCCCCGTCCTATCCAATGCCCTGTCGCGAACGCTCTCGTGCCAGACCCGAGGACGGATAAGCCTTGAGGCGATGGATTGGCGGAGCGGTGACGTTTGTCGCCGCCGGCTTGCTTCTCAGCGGTTGCGCGAACCCCGAGGTCCAAGTCTACCGCAAGGACCCCCATGCCTACCTCAAGGAGCTCGTCTACTGTGAGAATAACTGGGCCGAACTGAAGGACACTCCAAAGTGCCAGGCGGCGATGCAGATAAATGAAGAAATGTTTCCGGGTTGGCACCCATGACATGACCGCACGCCGGGGAGGGGAAATGCGCTGCGGACGATTCTCGAAAACATGCGGCGATGACGTCGCGAGGATCGATCTCGAGGATCTCCCCCACCCGGCTTAGGGCGCCGCCGATATTCCGCCCGGCGGTCGCCTGGGCCGGCGGAGAGGGCAGGGAGGGTGGTCACCAATGGTCTCCCAAGGGGGGGCAGGGTTGGCCGGCCTGCTCCAGGGCGGGGCGTCCGTCCCGATATTGACGATAGCGATCGAAGCCGGCACGAATCGCCGCGCGCCCAATATAATAGAGGATCGGGCAATGATGCGCCGCGCTGTCGTGCTCTTCGCCGCCGTCGGCTTGGCCGTCTGTGCAGCCGCGCCGTTGCGGGCGCAAAACGCAGCCGCCGGTGCTCCCGGCCGCAACTATATCGTCTTCTTTCAAGAATGGTCGGCGGCGCTGGACGCGCCGGCGCTGCACGCTATCGCCGCGGCCGCCGCGATCGCCGCCAAGACTCCCAATGCCCCGATCACCGTGACCGGCTACGCCGATCCTCTCGGCAGTGTCCAGGCGAATATCTATCTCACAGAGACACGCGCCCAGGTGGTCACCGACCAGTTGACCGCGGATGGGGTCAATCCCACGCGGATTCATCAGCACGCAGCCGGCAAGGTCGGCTTTCAGCTCACCTCGCAGGAGAGCCGCCGCGTCGTGATCACGATTGGCGGGCCATAGGCTTCCTTTTCGGAACACTTGCTCCTTGTTTTTAGTGGCCTGCTTATCCTCTCCGTTCGCCGCGAAATGCGACGAACTTCGAGGGCAGGACAATAGAGCGTGTTCAGCCTGACTGAACATACTTGGCGTTGTTTTGCCGAGCGGATTCACGCACCCCTGGATCGCTTCGCGATTCCAGTCAGGCGCGATCCGCTCTAGGCGATCACCTCGGCCGGTTCGACGATTCGCCCGCCGCCGGCATCACGGACAAGTTCAAGCCGCCGCTCATGCAGAGCGACGACGTTCATGCTGTGGGCGATCGAGATGATGGTGGTCGTCGGAAGCTTCTCGCGCAGCGTGCGATAGAGCGCAGCCTCCGATTCGGGGTCGAGGCTTGCCGTCGCCTCGTCGAGGAAGAGCCAGTCCGGACGCAATAGCAGGGCCCGCGCCAGCGCCAGACGCTGCTGCTCTCCACCCGAGAGGAGCTGGGACCAGGAGGCCTCCTCGTCGAGGCGCGGGATAAGGTTCGCAAGCCCGGCCTCGGTCAGGGCGGCGCGGATCGTCGCATCGTCGAAGCGCCCGCTTTCCTCGGGGTAGGCGACGGCCTTGCGCAGCGCGCCGAGCGGCAGATAGGGCCGCTGGGGCAGGAACAGTGCGCGGCTGCCTGCCGGCCAATCGACGCGGCCGGCGCCGAACGGCCAGATCCCGGCAAGGGCGCGGAAGAGGGTCGATTTGCCGGATCCCGTCCGCCCGGTGATCACCACCGAATGATGCGCCGTGATGGTGAGGTTGACGCCTTCCATCAGTGTCTGCCCGTCGGGCAGCCTGAGGGTGAGATCCTCCAGCCGCAGCGATTCGCCGGGCCCGGGGCCGGCCGCCAGAGCCGTGCTCGCCGCGGCCGCCCGGGCGGTCTCGATGGCCCGATGGAAGCTCGTCAGTCGTTCGACGGTGGCGCGCCAGGCGGCGAGCTGCGCGTAGGCCCCGACGAACCAGGAGAGCGACCCTTGCACCTGCCCGAAGGCGCTTGCCGTGCGCGTCAGGCCGCCCAGCGGAATCTGGCCCGAGAAATAGCGCGGTGCGGCGACCACCACAGGGAAGACGACGGCAATCTGCGAATAGCCGGTGGTGAGCGCGTTGAGCAGCTTGGTCCGGTCCATGATGCGGTACCAATTGTCCACCACGAAGCCGAACATGTGCAGGAAGCCCTGCCGTTCTTCCGCTTCACCGCCATAAAGCGCCACGCCTTCGACATTCTCCCGCATCCGGGCGAGCGAGAAACGAAAATCCGCCTCGACATGCTGCTGGCGGAAATTGAGCCAGACCAGCGGTCGGCCGACCAGATGCGTGACCCACGTGCCGAGAACCGCATAGACGAGCGCAACCCACACCATGTAGCCGGGAATGAAGAAGCCGAAGAGGCGAAGCGGCCCCGAAAGACTCCAAAGAATGCCGATAAAGCTTCCCAGCGTGACGACGTTGGAGAGCAGGTCGAGCGAGAGGGAAAGCGAGCTGCCGGCGAAGCTGTTGAG
Source organism: Acetobacteraceae bacterium (assembly GCA_030044345.1). Lineage (GTDB taxonomy): Bacteria > Pseudomonadota > Alphaproteobacteria > Acetobacterales > Acetobacteraceae > JAKAWQ01. Next base: position 5,270 of record JASHVY010000107.1, read on the forward strand.
ATCATCGGCGATACGCTGGTCAGGGTTGTCGGGCCCCTCGCCCGGCCTGGTGGTGACGCTGATGCGGTAATAGGCGCGGTCGGCAAGCCACTCATTGAGATAGCGTTGCGTCAGCCAGCGGCGCCAGCGGATTTGCAACCATTGCGTGAGATAGGTGCTGTAGACCGCAACCAGGATATAGAGAGCGGCGATCAGGCAGAACCCTGGCATGATGCCGCTCGGCGTGCGGCGATAGAGGAAAAGAAGACCAAAAAAGGCGCCCCAGTCCTTGTTCTGGAGCGAGTCGTAGAAGGCTCCGTTCCAGAAGTTCAGCACGACGTTCATCCCGACCATCATCAGATTGAGAACGATGATCGAGAAGAGAAGCAGCCGCGCCGTCCAGCGTTCCTCGGACTCGAAATAGGGCCGGGCGAGACGCCAGGCATCTTTCAGGAATGGAGCCAGACCGCGCATACATTTTACCTCGTTGGGGAGTGGCGAGACGGCGTTCGAGCGGGAACGGGCGTGCTGTTGCGCGCGCCCGGGTCACTCCGAAAATGGAACAACCGGACAAGTGCCCCAAATCCGAAATGCGTCGCATGGGAATGCAGATAGAATCGGGACACTCGATCCGGGCGGCGAGACGTGACAGAGGGCGCGCCGGATCGGTGCTCGCCGGCGCGTGAGAGACGCCATAGCCCCGGCAGAGCTATCTGAGGTCGCATCGGCGTGGCGGAAGGCTTTTCATCGCCCGAAGGCTGGCCTACTCGGCGGTCCCGGGCAAGTTACCGCCGTTTCACCCCTCCGCTCATTTGGCGGGCCCGCCCCGGATCGAAGCGCCAATGCCCGCAGGGCTGGGGGCCGGCCTCATCCTTTTTGCGGTTCGTTCCAGCGCAGCGGCGAGCACCCGCACGGAATGCAGCGCCGGGCGGCCGGCAAGATCAGCGATTTGGTGACGGCAGGACGTCCCGTCGGCGACGATCAGATCATCCGGACCTGCCACCTTGAGCGCGGGCAGAAGCCCCGCCGCCGCAATCGCCCGCGAAACGGGCTCGGTCTCGACCTGATATCCGAAGGCGCCGGCCATGCCGCAGCAGGTGGCAACAATCGGGCGTACCGTGAGATCGGGGATTTGCCGAAGCGCTGCCAGCGTCGCCGGAAAGGCCCCGAAGGATTTCTGATGGCAATGGCCGTGCACATGCGCCACGCCGCCGCGAGGGCTGAACGGAAGCGATGGTTTCTCCCGGGCCAGGAACTCACCGAGCAGCATTGCCCGTTCGGCAAGTGCCCGCGCCTCCGTGCCGGGCAGGAGAGCCGGGATCTCGTCACGCAGCGTCAGCAGGCAGGAGGGTTCAAGCCCGATCACAGGGCGCTCCCCGGTGCAGGCGCGGATGAGCCGATCGGCCTCCTTCCGTGCCTGGCCGACAAGGCCGGCGGCAAGATAGGTGCGGCCACAGCAAAGCGGCCGACCCGAGGAAGCGGGCATGACGGCGCGATAGCCTGCCGCCGCCAGCACACGACACGCGGCACGCAGATTCTCTGGCTCGAAATAGCGGTTGAAGGTATCCGCGAGCAGCAGAACCTCGCCGCGCGCCGCCGGCACAGCGTTGGCCGCCTCGCCGTCGCGGAAAAAATCGCGGCGAAACGCGGGTAATTTGCGACGCGCGGCGATGCCGAGGAAACGCTCGGCCTGGCGGGCGAGAAAGGCACTGTGATTGCGAAGGTTGGCGAGCGGCGCGAGCCGTGCGGCGAAAGGGGCATAACGGGGAAGAGCCGCGATCATGCGCTCCCTTCGTCCCACGCCACGCTGCGCCGCACGGGCGGCAAGCACCTCGATCTTCATCCGTGCCATGTCCACGCCCGTCGGGCATTCGCGCCGGCAAGCCTTGCAGGAAACGCAAAGCGCCATCGCCTCGGCGAGCGCGTCCGAGGACATCGCATCCGGCCCGAGCTGGCCGGTGAGTGCCAGGCGGAGCGTGTTGGCGCGCCCGCGGGTAAGGTGAATTTCCTCGCGCGTGGCGCGGAAGCTCGGACACATCACGCCGGCATCGAACGCACGACAGGCGCCGTTGTTGTTGCACATCTCCACCGCGCCCAGGAATCCACCGAGCGGGCCGGGAAAGGCGGACCAGTCAAGCGCGGGCGTGAAGCCTTCCGCCGGCGCATAATCGGGGCCATAACGAAAAAGCCTCCGCTCATCCATGCGCGGCGGATCGACGATGCGGTTCGGATTGAAGAGCGTGCCGGGGTCGAACGCCTCCTTCACCAGAGCGAAAGCCGCGGTGATGCGCGGGCCGAACATCGCTTCGTGAAACTCGCTCCGCGCAATGCCGTCGCCATGCTCTCCGCTGTGGCTGCCTTTGTATTCGCGGACGAGGGCAAAACATTCCTCCGCGACTGCGCGCATCGTCGCGACATCCGCCGGATCCTTGAGGTTGAGCACCGGTCGGACATGCAGGCAGCCGACCGAGGCGTGGGCGTACCACGTGCCTTTCACGCCATGGCCGGCAAAGACGTCGTTCAGCCGATCCGTATAAGCGTCGAGATCGTCGAGATCGACTGCGCAATCCTCGATGAAAGAGACCGGTTTTCCATTCCCCTTCATCGACATCATGATATTGAGGCCGGCCTCGCGCACCGCGGCGATATCGGCCTGAAAGGCGGAATCCGTCGCCCGCACGACGGAATTCGGATGACCGAGATCCTCCATCGCCTCATCGAGCGCATCGAGCCGACGCGCGAGCGCCGCATCCTCCTCGCCGTGGAACTCGACGAGCAGGAGGCTGCCGGGGCGCCCGATCAGCATCCGCTCGATCGTCGGGCGATAGATCGGGATCGAGAGGCCGAGCGCGATCATCGTGCTGTCCACCAGCTCGACCGCCTCGGGATCGAGCCCGACGAGCCGCCGGGTCGCCTGCATGGCGTGGCGGAAGGTGGGAAACTGGCAGATGCCGACGACCTTGCGCGGCTTGAGCGGCGCGAGCTTGAGCGTAAGCGCGGCGGAGAAAGCGAGGGTGCCCTCGGAACCAACCAGGAGGCGGGCGAGATTTTCACGACCCGCCGCGCGTGCCTCCGGTGTGAGCACATCGATATTGTAGCCGCCGACACGGCGGAGCTGGCGCGGAAAGCGCGCAGCGATCTCGGCAGCCTCCGCCGCGCCGAGCGCGCGCAGCCGCTGGATCAGTTGCGCGATCGCCGTTGGCACCTCCGGTCCGAGATTGTCGGAAACCGGGCCGAACTCATGGCGCGTGCCATCGGCGAGCAGCGCTTCGATGGCAAGCACGTTGTCGGCCATCAGGCCGTAGCGGATCGATTTCGAGCCGCAGGAATTGTTGCCGGCCATGCCGCCGATCGTCGCCCGCGCATGGGTCGAAGGATCGACCGGAAAGAAGAGCCCATGGGGTTTCAGCGCTTCATTGAGCGCGCCGAGCACAAGCCCGGGCTCGACGGTGGCCGTGCGCGCCTCGGGATCAATGGCAAGAATGCGCCGCAGATGGCGCGAGCAATCGATGACGATCGCCCGGTTGACGGTCTGGCCGCATTGGCTCGTCCCGCCGCCACGCGGCAATACCGGCACACCCTCCTCACGGGCAATGGCGAGCGTGGCCGCCACGTCCTCGATCCGCTCCGGCACGACGATGCCGATCGGCACGACCTGATAGATCGAGGCATCGGTCGCATAGCGCCCACGGCTCGCCACGTCGAACAGGACGTCTCCGGCGATCGCCCGCTTGAGACGAAGAGCAAGACGGGCGTCTCCTGGCGCGATCACCGACATTCGGGGCACTCCGTTCCGGCTTATAAGGGGGACCCACAGCAGCCCGCGGGTCAATCCCCGCACGGCTCCCGGGCGGCGTAACTCGCTCCGGTTGCCGCGGCACCGGCCCCGAACCATAATTTTCCATCGGGGGATGGATGGCGTCCCGCCATCGCCCGGATGCGGGAGCGGAAGAGTGAAGCCTGCCAACAGCCTGCTGGCCGCGACCGGCACCACGATCTTCACGGTGATGTCGATCCTCGCCGCGCAGCACCGGGCGATCAATCTCGGCCAGGGATTCCCGGACACGGACGGGCCGGAGGACATGCTCGCCGCCGCCGCCGCTGCGCTGATGGATGGGCGCAACCAATATCCGCCGATGACCGGCGTGCCCGAGCTCCGCCAAGCGGTCGCCGCCGCCAATGCGCGCTTCTATGGGCTCGATGTCGATCCGGACCGCGAGGTCGTGGTGACGTCCGGGGCGACCGAGGCGCTCGTCGCCTGCCTGATGGCGCTGCTCGATCCGGGCGACGAGGTCGTGCTGATCGAGCCGCTCTACGACACCTACCTGCCGATGGTGAAAATGCTGGGCGCCGTGCCGCGGCTGGTCCGCCTCGCCCCGCCTGATTGGAGCCTGCCGCGGACGGAGCTTGCCGCGGCGTTCGGCCCACGCACCAAGGCGCTCCTGCTCAATACGCCGATGAACCCGACCGGCAAGGTCTTCACCGCGGCCGAGCTCGCCTTCGTCGGTGAGCTGCTGCAGCACCATGACGCCTATGCAATTTGTGATGAAGTGTATGAACACCTCACCTACGACGGCTGGCGGCATATCCCGCTGATGACACTGCCCGGCCTCCGCCCGCGCACTTTGCGCATCGGCAGCGCGGGCAAGGCGTTCTCGCTCACCGGCTGGAAGGTGGGCTACGTCACGGCACCGGCGGAGCTCGCCAACTTCGTCGCCAAGGCGCATCAGAACCTCATCTTCACCACCCCGCCCAATCTTCAGCGGGCCGTGGCGTTCGGTCTCGCCAAGGACGATTCTTATTTCGCCGGCCTCGCCTCGGGCCTTGCCGCGAAACGAGACTTCCTGGCTGCCGGTCTCACTGCCCTCGGCATGGAAGTGCTGCCGTGCCAGGGAAGCTATTTCCTGATCGCCGATTTTGCCCCGCTCGGCTTTGCGGGCGACGATGTCGCTTTCTGCCGCCATATCACCGCGGAAGCCGGCGTCACGGCGATCCCGGTTTCGGCCTTCTACGATTCCGCCGCGCCAAGCCATTACGCGCGCTTCGCCTTCTGCAAGCGCGA
>JASHVY010000108.1 GCA_030044345.1 Acetobacteraceae bacterium
CGGCGGGATACCTCGCACGGCATGATCCGCACGCACCGAGCTGCGCTCGTCCTCCAGGGACAGTCACCTTGGCCATGTCTCCCCGATAGTCCGGCGGATCGCGGCGGCCTGCGCGGCCGCATCAACCAAACGGGCTTTGCTTCTTGCCCGACGACAAGAAGCTCCACCTCATCAGCATCGGCCTCTCTCGCGACACGCTTACTCGCAGCATGCTCTCTCGCGGGGAGTTTCGCCGCCCGGCCCTCCGGATCGGCGTCACCCGCCGGCGGTGGCAAGCACCTCGACCGGTGCCATCATGCCTCCGTCCTCATGCTCCAGGATGTGGCAGTGAAAGACGAAGCGGCCGACCTGCTCAGGAGCCAGGAAGGGAATTGCGATGAACACGCGCCCGTTGACGTATTTTTTCGTCTTCGGGTCCAACGCCCGCGGCGGCACCGGAAGCGTATCGTGCCAGATGGTCGCATTCCCCACCGGAACGGCGCTGTCGAACTCCGGCATCACGACACCGACGATATTGCCGGGATCGCAGACCGATTCCTCGGGTTTCGCCTCGCAATTGCGGGTTTGGCCGATCACGAGACCGGGCGGCGCGCCTTTGTCATGACCGTCGGCGAGCCGGAATCGCGTCTGATGGATGTGGAAATTGTGCATCTCATCGGTGGTGTTCACCAGCTCCCACACTTCGACCGTGCCGAGAACGGGGCAGACATGCATGCCATGCGGCAGAGCCGCGATCATCCGGTCCCAGTTCATCCCCATTCCAGGACCCATCCCCATTCCAGGACCCATCCCCATTCCGGAGCCCATCTTCATTCCCGGGCTCATCCCCGCCATCGGGAAGGGCATCGGCGGGATCTTCGTGCCCGGAACCGGGTGGCCGTCGGCATCAACGACTTCACTGCCCAGCATGAATGTATTGGTCTTGTCGTTCTGAGCGAACGTGATGACCCTTCGGTCTCCGGCAGGAAGGAGGACGCACCCTACGGGCAGATGGATTGGGGCGGCGGAACGGGCGGATGGCGTCGCGGGCGGAATGGGCAAAGCCGGGTTACGCCGGGCGACGGTGATGGTGAGGGGAGGCGGAGCCTCTCCGCCTGGCGAGGCTTCCACGTGGAGACGGGCGAGCTGGACAGCCGGCCATGGATCGCCGACGCCGGCAGCGCCGGTTACGATGCCGCTCGTCTCCAGCGTCAGGTCCTGCGGCTTTCCATTCTGGCTCGCAACGAAATCCCGGCTCGAAATGAAGACCTCGGCGCGCGAGGCGGGCATCATCAGAAGGCGTTGCAGATGCACGCCCACCAGATCATGCGGATCGTGGGCCATGGGGGTTCCGGCGACGACACCGTCGATTTCCATGACATGCATGGGCTGGAGCTTGCCCGTGGCATCATCCTTCAGCTCCAGCACATAGGTGGCGCTGGCACTGAGATTGGCGATGCGCCAGAGCTGGTTGTGCCCGGCCGGCAGGGTGATCTGCGGAAAGTCCTGGCCGTTGACGGTGAACAGCCATACCTTGCTTCCCCCGGCGCTTCCCTTGGCATCATTGGCCACGCCGCAGAATCCGGGCCCCGTCACGGTATGCGGGTCGGTGCAGAGCCCGCTATCGTAGCCCTCCCCGGTGAACCAGGTAACGCCGTGAGCATAGGGGCGGTGCGTCACCTTGTCGGGAAACATGGGCTCGCCGGGCTGGCAATCCGAAGCGCCGGCAGGGCAGTTCGGCACATTGAGCTGAATGTCGCGGATCGCGAGATACTTGACATCGGTTTCCGGAGGCAGGGATTCCGCAACAACGCTGCCGTCCGGTTCGCTGTGCTCGAGAGTGAGCGGATTGCCCACGGACAACAGGCCGGATTCCCCACCCGTGACACTGTCGGCCGCATGGCCATGGATATGGTTATGAAACCAATAAAGGCCCGTGGGGTAGGGCTGCGGCGTAGGGTATCGGCCGAACAGATCGCCGGGCAGGGTCGCGGGAATGTCGATCTTGTAATCGACCTGCTGGCCCGGATCGATCTCCATGAAGATATAATCGCCGGGAGGGCCGGGTATGTTCGGCGTCGGCCGGACGATCATTCCGTGCGTGTGCAGGTTGATCGGCTGGCCTTCCAGCCCGTCCTTGAGGTCGATGCGCAGCTCGTCGCCACGGCAGGACTCGATCAGGAGAGGCGCATAGGAATCCTGCGTGACATCGTCGTCGGTGCGCGCATAGGCCGGCAGCGTGACACTGTAGGGGCCGACATCGTTGCGCACCGTTGCGCGCACCGTCAGGTTCATCGAACGCACCGTTCCGGGGGCGTGCGGCACGCAGCCTGCGAAATCCGCATCCAGCACCGGCAGGGAGCGCAACTCGTCAGCCTTCGCTGAGAGCAAGGGAACCACGGCTGCGAAAACGAGAGCCGCTGCATAAAGTCCAGCATTGCCGGTTCGCATCAGAGATCCTCCCGCGCCCTATTTCATTTCATGATTGCATTCATAACGTATAACGCCCGCTTGGATCAATGGCACGCAAATTCTACTTCCTGGAGAGCAGTGCCCGGATTTTCCGGCCATCGGGCTGGATTGCCTGGCTTGCCGAAGCGTTCAAAGACCGTTCCGGCATCCGGCGGAACAAGAAATCGACGGTTCGGAGCGGCAGTTAATGATGCCGGGGTGCGATCAAAGCACGAAAATTGCAAAACCAAATGCAATGGGACATGAAAAGCTGCACCCTTTTCATTGTCGGGATCCGTGCGCGGACGCGAACGCATCACGCTTGAATGTTGCAGTGTTTTCGGAAAATCCGTGCAGGCCCGGGATGGCACGGCGGATGCCTCAATTCACCCCCGGCGCGCACTGCGCTATTGAAGGGGTCCGCCCCGAGTAACCATCTCTCCGCCACCCAAGCCCCCCCGGAGGACATCGATGGCCGATTACCGCAAATCCCAGGAAGCCATGACCCGGCTCACGCCGGAGCAATATCGGGTGACCCAGCAGAGCGGCACCGAGCTTCCCGGCACCGGCGAATATCTGCACAACAAGAAACCGGGCATCTATGTGGATATCGTCTCGGGGGAGCCGCTCTTCGCCTCATCCGACAAATATGAATCCGGCTGCGGCTGGCCGAGCTTCACCCGGCCGGTCGAGCCCGCCAACGTCAAGGAGCTGCGGGACACTTCCCACGGCATGACCCGCACCGAGGTACGCTCCTCCTCCGGGGATAGTCACCTCGGCCACGTCTTCCCCGATGGCCCGGCCGATCGCGGCGGCCTGCGCTACTGCATCAACTCCGCCTCGCTCCGCTTCATCCCGCGGGACAAGATGGAAGCCGAAGGCTACGGCGCGTATCTGGACCAGGTGAAGGAACCGAAGTGACGGCGCCCACCGAACGCAGGCGCCACCCCAAATTCAATCTTTGGTTGAAATAGGACAGAAGTACTTCCCCATGTTTCACGAGAAACCCGATTTGAATCAATAGTTTCTTCATCGCGCCGCGGGCACCTGCCTGCCCACCTTCGGTCATCACGCCCTAACTTTATTTTCTCGATCAATTTCATGGCTTGCCCTAGGGCTTTGGCGGATCGCTTCGCATCGGGGTCCCCGCGAACAAGTTCGCGGGGTGCCCCGATCCACCAGAAGCCATATTGATCTACAACCCGAGATCGCTCAGCCCCGGATGGTCGTCGGGCCGCCGCCCGAGCGGCCAGTGATATTTGCGCTCGGCCTCTGCAATCGGCAGGTCGTTGATGCTGGCGATCCGCCTTCGCATCAAGCCATTCTCATCGAACTCCCAATTCTCATTTCCATAGGAACGGAACCAGTTGCCGCTGTCGTCACGCCACTCATAGGCGAAGCGCACCGCAATGTGGTTGCCGCCGAAGGCCCAAACCTCCTTGATCAGCCGGTAATCCATCTCGCGCGTCCATTTCCGCTTGAGGAAGGCAATGATCTCCGCGCGCCCGCGCATGAACTCGGCCCGGTTCCGCCACTGGCTGTCCTCCGTATAGGCGAGCGCCACGCGTTCCGGGTCGCGCGTGTTCCACGCATCTTCGGCCCCGCGCGCCTTCTGCGCGGCGGTCTCGGCGGTGAAGGGCGGAAGGGGCGGGCGGCTCGACATCGTGATTGAACTCCATGAGAGCGTGATCGCCG
>JASHVY010000109.1 GCA_030044345.1 Acetobacteraceae bacterium
CGCGTGGCCGATCTCTGCGCCGGGGCGGGTGGGAAGACGCTGGCCATGGCCATGGCGATGGAAAATCGCGGCCATCTCGTTGCCTGTGATGTTTCGCAGAACCGGCTCGACGCCGCGGTGCGGCGGTTGCGCCGGGCCGGCGTGCACAATGCCGAGCGCCATCTGCTGGCGCCCGGAGACAAATGGGCCAAACGGCAGTGCGAGAAATTCGATGCGGTGCTGGTGGATGCGCCTTGCACCGGCACGGGAACCTGGCGCCGCCATCCGGACGCGCGTGCCCGCCTCTCGCAGGCTGATCTGGACGAATTGCTGCCACGACAATTCAGCATCCTGGATATGGCGGCCGGGCTTGTTCGCAAGGGCGGCCGGCTCGTCTACGCTACCTGCTCCGTGCTTGCGGAGGAAAACGAGGCGCAAGTGTCCGCCTTTCTCGCGCGCCATCCCGGTTTCGTCCCGGTGCCGCTTGCGGTGGCTTGGCCGGCGGAAAGCGGACCCGTGCCGGGGGACGGGCCGTTCCTCGTCCTCACGCCGCGCAGCCACGGCACGGACGGGTTCTTCGCGGCCGTTTTCGAGCGGACCGGAACATGATCGGAATCCGCCGCGCCCGGCCAGCCGACGCTTCGGCCATCGCTGCCGTGCATGTGGCCGCCTGGCAGAGCGCCTATCCCGGCATCCTGCCGGAGGCTTATCTCGCGCGGCTCTCCGCGATCCGCCAAGCTGCGCATTATGACCAGGCGATCCGCGCCGAAGGGGGTGTGTTCGTTGCCGCCGCCTGGGGCGCGGACCTGCCTGCAGGCAGCCCGCCGCGCATCGTCGGCTTCACCACCGCCGGGTTGGCGCGCGCCTCCGGCATTGCGGAAGGCGAGATCGAGACGCTCTATGTCCTGGACGATTGGCGGGACCGCGGCCTCGGCCGGCGGCTGATGCGCGCCGCCGCCGGCTATCTCCAGGGGCGGGGCTGCCGTTCGGTGTTTCTCTGGGTGCTGCGGGACAATCCAAGCCGATGGTTCTATCTCCGGCTCGGCGGGCGGCCCGTCGCCGAATCGGTGATCCGCGTGGCCGGCCGTCCTGTGGCCCAAACGGCCTTCCTGTGGGACCCGATCGAGCGGCTCCTGCAGACCTCCCCGCAAGTGGGCTGACGCCAAGCGGGCTGAGGCAAGGTAGGCTGAGCTGCGCTATCCGCTCTTGCCCCGGCGCAAGCCCCGTGCTGCAAACCGGCGCCAACGAGAATGCATGACATTGCAATGCCCGAATCCGCTCCCGAGCGTGTGCTGATCCTCGATTTCGGCAGCCAGTTCACGCAATTGATCGCGCGCCGTGTGCGCGAAAGCGGCGTCTATTGCGAGATCTGGCCGTTCAATGCCGATCCGGCCCGGATCGGATCGTTCGGGGCACGTGCCGTCATCCTCTCCGGCGGTCCTGCGAGCGTTCTCGACGATGCCGCGCCGCAGGTGCCGGACATTGTGTTCGAGTCAGGCGTTCCGGTGCTCGGCATCTGCTATGGCGAGCAGGTCATGTGCGCGGCCCTTGGCGGCGCCATCGAGGGCGGGCATGGCCGCGAATATGGCCGTGCCGTGCTTGAGATCACGGGCGATTGCGCGCTTTTCCGCGATGTCTGGGCGCCTGGGACGAAGGCCGAGGTCTGGATGAGCCATGGGGACCGTGTCACACGGTTGCCGCCTGGCTTTCACGCTGTCGGCGTGAGCGAAGGCGCGCCTTTTGCGGCCATCGCCGATGACGCGCGCCGCTATTACGGCCTCATGTTCCACCCCGAGGTGGTGCATACGGCGAACGGTGCCGCGCTCTTGCGTAACTTCACCCATGAGATCGCCGGCTGCCGCGGCAACTGGACGATGAGTGCCTTCGCCGAGACGGCGATTGCGCGCATCCGCGACGAGGTGGGTGAGGGGAGGGTGATTTGCGGCCTCTCCGGCGGGGTTGATTCGGCGGTGGCTGCGGCCTTGGTCCATCGGGCGATCGGCGATCGGCTGACTTGCATCTTCGTCGATCACGGGCTGCTTCGTGCCGGCGAGGCGGAGGAGGTGGTCGGCACCTTCCGTGATCGTTTCAACATCCGCCTTGTCCACCGGGATGCGGGCGATCTCTTTCTTGGGGCCCTCGCCGGGATCGATGATCCCGAAAAGAAGCGCAAGACGATCGGCCGGCTCTTCGTCGAGGTCTTCGAGGAAGAGGCGCGGAAGCTCGGGGGAGCGGAATTTCTTGCCCAGGGCACGCTCTATCCGGACGTGATCGAGAGTGTGAGCCCGGCGGGCGGCCCGAGCGTCACGATCAAGTCCCACCACAATGTGGGCGGCCTCCCCGAGCGGATGGGATTCCGGCTGATCGAGCCGTTGCGCGAGCTCTTCAAGGACGAGGTGCGGACGCTTGGCCGCGCTCTCGGCCTGCCCGAGGCGATCGTCGGCCGCCACCCGTTCCCCGGCCCTGGGCTTGCGATCCGCATCCCGGGCCCGGTGGATGGCGCCAAGCTTGGCTTGCTGCGGCGTGCGGATGCGATCTTCATCGAGGAGATTCGCGCCGCACAACTTTATGATTCGATCTGGCAGGCTTTCGCCGTGCTGCTGCCGGTGCGCACCGTTGGCGTGATGGGAGACGGGCGCAGCTATGACCACGCGCTGGCGCTGCGCGCCGTGACTTCGACGGACGGCATGACCGCGGATGCCTATCCCTTCCCGGCGGCCTTTCTCGCCCGTGTCGCGAACCGCATCGTCAACGAAGTGCCTGGCATCAACCGGGTCACCTACGATGTCACCAGCAAACCCCCCGGCACCATCGAGTGGGAGT
>JASHVY010000110.1 GCA_030044345.1 Acetobacteraceae bacterium
GCCGCTGCGCTCGCCCGCCAGGCGGGGCGGAAGGTGGCGCTTTCCCTCTCCGATCCCTTCTGCGTCGATCGCCACCGCAAGGGCTTCCGCAGCTTCGTGCGCGAGTCGGTCGATCTTCTCTTCGCCAACGAGGCCGAGCTTTGCAGCCTCTATGAGGAGGAGGATTTCGCGGCGGCCGCGGAACGCGCGCGGGCCGACGTGGCGATCGCCGCTCTCACGAGGAGCGAGGCCGGCAGCGTCGTCCTGGCCGGCAGCCGGACCATCCCGATCCAAGCCGTTCCGACCCGGGTGGTGGACACCACCGGCGCCGGCGATGCCTATGCAGCGGGCTTCCTGCACGCCCACATGGCCGGGCACGATCTGGAGGTCTGCGGCAGGCTCGGCAGTCTTGCAGCCTCCGAGGTGATTGCACATCTCGGGGCCAGGCCGGATGCGGGCCTGCCCGCCCGCGCCGCCCTCCTTCTCACGTGAACCGCCTCATTCCGGGGGCCGTCGCCCCCGGAGCTTAGCTTGCTGGAGCTTCGACCCGTGGACCTTCGGAACGTCGCCATCATCGCGCATGTCGATCATGGCAAGACCACCCTCGTGGATCAGCTCCTGCGCCAGTCAGGGGTCTTCCGCGCCAACCAGACCGTGGCCGAGCGCGCGCTCGACAGCGGCGAGCTCGAGCGCGAGCGGGGCATCACGATCCTCGCCAAATGCACCGCCGTCACCTGGCGGGAGACACGCATCAACATCGTCGATACGCCGGGCCATGCCGATTTCGGCGCCGAGGTCGAGCGGATTCTCGGCATGGTCGATGGCGCGCTCCTGCTCGTGGACGCGGCGGAAGGCGTGCTGCCGCAGACCAAGTTCGTGCTCGGCAAGGCCCTCGGGCGCGGTCTTCGCCCCATCGTCGTGCTCAACAAGCTCGACCGGCCGGACGCGCGGGCCGATGCCGTCGCCAACGAGGTGTTCGATCTCTTCGCCGCGCTTGGGGCGAGCGAGGCGCAGCTCGATTTCCCCCTCCTCTACGCCTCCGGCCGCCAGGGCTGGGCGGACCCCTCGGCGGACGGGCCGCGCCGGGACCTCTCCGCCCTCTTCTCGCTCATCCTCGCCCATGTCCCGCCGCCGTCCCGGCCGGTGGACGAGCCCTTCGCGATGCTTGCCAGCATCCTCGAATATGATCCCTTCCTCGGCCGCGTGCTCACCGGCCGGATCGAGGCCGGCTGCGCGCGGCGGAACATGCCGCTCAAGGTGCTGCGGCCGGGCAGCGCCGAGCCGGTCGAGCTCGGGCGCCTGACCCGGCTTCTTTCCTTCCGCGGGCTCGAGCGCGTGCCGGTGGAGGAGGCGGAGGCCGGGGACATCGTGGCGCTTGCCGGCCTGGCCGAGGCCACGGTGGCCGACACGATCGGCGCCGCCGAGCGCGAGAGCGCCTTGCCCGCCATGCCGGTCGATCCGCCGACGCTCGCGATGACCTTCCGTATCAATGATGGCCCGCTTGCGGGACGCGAGGGCAAGAAAGTGACCTCGCGGCAGATCCGCGAGCGTCTTTTCCGCGAGGCCGAGGGCAATGTCGCGATCCATGTGCGCGATTCGGAAGAGACGGAAGCCTTCGAGGTCGCCGGGCGCGGCGAATTGCAGCTCGGCGTGCTCATCGAGACGATGCGCCGCGAAGGCTTCGAGCTGACCATCGGTCGCCCGCGTGTGCTCACCCGGCGCAATCTGGAGACCGGCGCCATCGAGGAGCCGATGGAAGACGTGCTCGCGGACGTGGACGAGCCTTATGCCGGCGTGGTTGTCGAAAAACTCTCCCAGCGCAAGGGCGAGCTTTCCGAGATGCGGCCTTTGCCCGGCAACCGGCTGCGGCTCACGTTCCGCATCCCGAGCCGTGGCCTCATCGGCTATCACGGCATCTTCCTCACCGACACGCGCGGCACCGGCGTGATGAACCGGAGCTTCGCGGGCTACGGCCCCTGGAAAGGCCCGATCGCGGGGCGCACCAACGGCGCGCTGATCGCGACCGGCGAGGGCCTCGCCGTGCAATATGCGCTCTTCTATCTGCAGGAGCGCGGGGCGCTCTTCATCTCGCCCGGGGAACGTGTCTATACCGGCATGATCATCGGCGAGCACAGCCGGGACAACGACCTCGAAGTGAACCCGCTTAAGGAAAAGAAGCTCACCAATATCCGTGCCGCCGGCAAGGACGAAGCCCTTCTCCTCATTCCGCCGCGCCGCTTCTCGCTCGAAGAGGCGATCGCCTATGTCGCGGATGACGAACTCGTCGAGGTCACGCCCGGCGCCGTCCGCCTGCGCAAGCGCGAGCTCGACCCGCTTGCCCGCAAACGCGCCAACCGCGCGGCTTGAGGAAGAAAGTTAATAGTAGAGAAGAGAATTTCATAGAGCAGCGCAGGGGCTCTGCCCCTGCTCTGGCACCCCACCGCGCAAGCGCGAAGGAGACCCCGCCGCCGGCAAAGGCGGAGCGCTGGATCATCGGTAGGAGCCCCGATGTTCGGGTGACGTAGGAGAAGGTCGATCACGACTTTGATGCGGGATTGAACCCGGCGGGCTCCTTCCGGCGCTTGAACCGCGATGTAATCAAGGATGGAAGTCAGATCGACGAGCGCGGGAAGAGTGTAGCGGAGCCTCACAAACCGTGCTGTGCCCAGATCGCACGCACCTGCTCGTCAGTCGCGAACTCACCGCGCTCTGCGGCGCTTTTGGAAGCAGCAAGGGCGTTCTGCTCTTCCACCGAAAGTGCCACGGGCACAGCATCATCTTCCGTGCCGGCAAGCCGAAACACGACGCGCG
>JASHVY010000111.1 GCA_030044345.1 Acetobacteraceae bacterium
GCGCCGGAACGCCCATCGGGATGGCGGGGGTGAAGGCAGCGGCCAGGCGCCCGGGCGCGTCGGGGCCAGCGACGCCGAGGCCTGCGACCAGGGCAACGACAAGGCCGAGCCGGAGCGCATGCAGATCGCGCTCGGCGAGGTTCGGGTGCGGAAAGCCGACACGGATGCCGGCAAGGCTCGCGGCCATGCGCGCACGATGCGCCTGCCAGAGCAGGCCCGCCGTGACACCGGCAAAGGCGGAATGGTCCGTGAGGGCGGCGAGCGGGCGGTGGGCGAGTCGGTTCGCGCGTTCGAGCCACCGATCGGCCGAGGCGGGCGTGGGAAAGGTGAAGCGCGCGAGGCTGCGGACCGCGAGCGCCGCGATCCCGGCGACGACCAGAGCCAGGAGGATGAGATGCGGCCAGGGCGGCAGCAGCGCCACGAGGCCGAAGAGCGAAGCCGCGACGAAGAGGCCGAGGAGCCCGAACGGTGGCCACAGGAGGGGCCACAGGCGCTCGAACGCAAGCACGAACCGCGCCAGGAGCCGCTGGCGCTCAAGCCTCGCCATGCCGTCCTTCGCCGCCCGTCCGCGGGCATGTTTCCGCGGCATCATCGCCGCCTGCTGCACAAAGCTGGCTCCTCGCTCAAAGTTCCCGCGCGGCCTCGCCGCAGCGCGGAAACGCCGCGTCGAGGTTAGCTTATGTGGGGCGGCGGCGGGGAAGGAAAAGCGCCTGCCTCGTGCGGTGCCGGCTCACCGCCGGTGACTTACAGCCAATCGGGTACGCGTTCATCTTCCCAGAGCGCGGCAAGCGGCGGGCGCGGCCGGATCACCGCCCAGCGCTCGCCCTCCACCATCGCCTCGGCCGCGCAGGGTCGGGCATTGTAAGCCGAACCCATCACCCGCCCGTACGCGCCGGCATCGAGGATCGCGACGCGCGCTCCGGGTGCGAGCCCGGCCATCGGCCGGGCGGTGGCGAATGTGTCCGCGCTCTCGCAGATCGGGCCGACGATATCGACCGGTCCCACGGGTCCGGCGGCAGGCGCGAGCGGCACGATCCCATGCCAGGCCTCATAGAGGGCAGGGCGGATGAGATCGTTCATCCCCGCATCGAGCACGACGAAGGGCCGCTCGGAGCCGGGCTTGATCCGCACCACGCTCGCAAGCAGCAGGCCCGCCGGGGCGAGCAGCCAGCGTCCCGGCTCCAGCAGAAGCTCGACCTCGAGGCCGCGGAAAGCCCCTGCGAGCGCGCCGGCAAGCCCTGCAGGCGTGGGCGCGGGCTCGTTGCGATAGGAAACCCCGAGGCCGCCGCCGCAATCGAGGCGGGAGAGCGGCAGCCCCTCCGCGCGCAGTGCCCGGCCGAGCGCACCCAGTACCGCGAAGCTCTCGCGGAAGGGCGCGAGCGAGAGGATCTGGCTGCCGATATGGAGCGCAAGGCCCACGGGTGCGATGCCGGGCATGGCGGCGGCGCGCGCATAGAGGGCGGGAATGTCGGAGGCCGGGATGCCGAACTTGTTCTGGGCAAGGCCGGTGGTGATCTTGGCATGGGTCCGCGCGTCGATATCCGGATTGACGCGCAGCGCCACCTTCGCAGTGAGTCCAAGGCCGGAAGCGATTTCGGAAAGTTCGAAAAGCTCCTCGGCGCTCTCGACATTGATCTGCCCGATCCCGGCTTCGAGGGCGCGCGCGAGTTCCTCGGCACGCTTGCCGACACCGGAGAAGACGATGCGCTCAGGCGGAATCCCCGCCACCAGGGCGCGCGCGAGCTCTCCACCGCTCACCACGTCGGCCCCGGCGCCAAGCCCGCCCAGCAGCCGCAGCACGGCCAGATGATCATTCGCCTTGACGGCATAATGGACATGCGCGGCCACCCCCGCTTCGGCGAGGGCTTCGGTGAAGGCGGCGTATCGGGCGCGAATCGTTCCCGCCGAATAGACATAAGTCGGCGTGCCGAGGGCATCGGCGATGGCGGCAAGCGGCACGCCTTCGAGCAGGAGGCCGTCGAGCGCGCTCCGCGAAAGGAAGGGCCGCGCGGCGATCAGCTCGGCTTCGTCGGGATCGGGGGAAAGGCTGGGAGCGTCCAGGGTGCCGTGCATGGTTTGTCGTGGTTTTGTTGATCGCCCTTCCTAGCGCGTGGTATCCAAAGGCGTCGAGGACCGCCGTTCGAGAGGAGGGTGGAATGATCAAGCGTCTTTTGCTCGCTTTGGCCGTGCTGGGTGTGATTGCCGGAGCCGCTGCCGCAGGCAGCGTGTCTGCCGTGGCCTGCGATCAGCAGCAGACGAACCCTAGCTGACGGGATCGCGCGACCGCCGGGCGGGCGTGAAGGGGCCGGGGAATTTCCCACACGCCCGTTTCATTTTCTCACAATCGGCACTGTGCCGGTCGCTCGGCTGCATGGTAGAAATGCGTCGGCAATGTATCATTTGTCTTGCCGTCATGGCTCCGCCGTTCCGGCATTAGATCAATAATGGCTTTGGCGGATCGCGAAGCGATCCGCCAAAGCCATGAAATTGATCGAGAAAATAAAGCGAGAGCGTGATGGCCGAAAATCATCACGCTCTAATGGCGGTAAGTGTCGGCGCTGGGCGAGGATGCGACAATGACGGTGGGCAGGATGACTCCCCGGCGAATGCGCGAGCCAAAATGGGCAGGGTCTTTCGCGAGACGGGCCGGACCTCCCCTCGCGCTTGCGATGGTGCTGCCGTTCGCCCTTGATGCCTGCGCCGTTCCCCCGCCCACAGGGCCGACTGTCGCGGTGATGCCCGGCAAGGGGGTCAGCTTCTCGGAGTTCCAGGCCGACGATGCGGTCTGCCGCAACTATGCCTCTTCACGCACCGGCGGAGCCTCTCCGGCCCAGGCGGGTGCGGCGAGCGGGGTGGGGAGCGCGCTGGTCGGCACCGGGCTCGGCGCGGCCGCGGGTGCTGCGATCGGCTCGACCGTGGGGCAGGTGGGGGCCGGTGCCGCGATCGGCGGGGCGAGCGGACTGTTGCTCGGCAGCCTGTTCGGCTTGCAGAACGCTTCGGCCAGCGCGGGCGGGGTGCAGAACGCCTACAACATTGCCTACGTGCAATGCATGTCCGCCAAGGGCAATGAGGTGCCGCCACCGAACGGCTATTCGGGCTATTACGCCTATGGACCTTATCCGGCGTATCCCTATCCCAGCTATTACTGGCCCGGCTACTACCCTTACTAGATCAATATGGCTTCTGGTGGATCGCTTCACGATCCGCCAAAGCCATGAAATTGATCGAGAAAATAAATCGAGAGCGTGATGACCTAAAATCATCACGCTCTAAGAGCGCGGCTTATTCGCTCGGATAAACCTTCGGGTAGGTGATCTCGTTCGCCGGCCCGGGCGGTGAAGGCGCGCCGCGCTTGCCGCAGGCGCCGAGCAGCGGCAGCAGAAAGACGAGAATCAGCAGCGCGAGGGCGGCGCTGCGCAGCATCTTGCGTTCCCGCGTGGAAAGGTCGGGCGTCATGCGCATGCCGGTAGCACGGCGGCGGCCGCGGGTCACGGCCAACCCTGCGATCATCCTCGTTGTCCCAAGAGGCCGCCCAAGAGGCCGCCCAAGAGGCCGATTGAGAATGCTGCGGTGAGTCGGACGGCCATCGCAGTCGCATTCCTCATTGGCCTCTAAGGGAATTCCCCTCCACCGTGATCGGCTTTATGGTCCAGGCCCGCCTCGGGCAAGGGAAACGCATTGGCTGACATTTTCGAGGAAGTCGAATCCGACCTGCGTGCCGAGCGGGCGCGGGCGCTCCTGCAGCGTTACGGCAAGTTCGGGGTCGCGGCCGTGGTGCTCATCG
>JASHVY010000112.1 GCA_030044345.1 Acetobacteraceae bacterium
GTCGTCCCCGCCGCAACCGCCGTTTCGATCACCGCCTGCAAGGCGGGAATCGTCACCTCACCTCCTTCAAGGCCGAAACGCTTGGTGCCGACGAAGCGCTTCTGGCAAAACGCCTCGAAGCCCTCGGCCTCGGTGAGCCCCTGGAGGATCCGCCGCTTGTCCTTCCTGTCGAAGGCACGCTCCCAGGGCGCGCCTTCCATGTGGCGTTGAATCCAGGATTTCTGCTCCGGATCCTGGATATGCATGAACTCGACGCCGATCGGCCCGCAATAGGTCGCGCGCAGGATCACGAGAATCTCGCGCAATGTCGCGGTTTCCCGGCCGAGCACGTTGTTGATGAAGATCGGCCGGTCAAGATCGGCCTCGGTGAAGCCGTAGCTCGCGGGATCGAGCTCGGCATGCCGCTTCGGCTGGGTGAGCCCGAGCGGATCGAGACGGGCCTCGAGATGGCCGCGCACGCGATAGGCGCGGATCAGCATCAGGGCGCGGATCGAATCGAGCGTGGCCGTCGTGACCTCGCCCGTCCCAGGGGCCGCCGTTTCCGCCGGCGGGGAAGCCGGCGGCTCGGACGCGAAGAGAGATGGCCGGGGCGCCCAGGAGGCGCCGGCCGCGTCGGTGAGAACGGCCCGGGATTCGTCGTTCAGGCCGGCGAAGATCTCGCCGAAGCTTGGATCGACGGCGGCCGGGTCCTCCACCCATTTCGCATAGAGATCCGCCAGGAACGTCGCATTCGCACCGCTGAACGCGCTCGCCAGAACGTCCACACCCGCCATCGTCGAAACCCCGTCAATCCCGTCTCGGGCCCTGTTTGCAAGCCAACTTCGGTCAAAATAGGAAGAACGTCACAGAAAAATGCCACCCTGGCGAGGCTTCTGCCTTGCGCGCGCCGCATGCGCAGATGGGCTAGGACCCAAGCGCGCGGACCATCGTGCTGCCGAGCGCGGCCGGGCTTTCGGCGACGTGGATGCCCGCCTCGCGCATCGCCTCCATCTTGGCCGAAGCCGTGTCCCGCCCGCCGCTGATCACCGCCCCGGCATGGCCCATCCGCCGGCGCGGCGGCGCGGTGACGCCGGCCACGAACCCGACCACCGGCTTCTTGACCGGGGCACGCGCCAGGAATTCCGCGGCCTCGATCTCGCTCTCACCGCCGATCTCGCCGATCATGACGATCGCCGCGGTCTCGGGGTCGGCGAGGAAAAGCTCCAGCACCTCGATGAAATCGGTCCCCTTCACCGGATCGCCGCCGATGCCGACACAACTGCTCTGACCAAGCCCGGCCGCGGTCGTCTGCGCCACCGCCTCGTAAGTGAGGGTGCCGGAGCGGGAGACGATGCCGATCTTGCCGCGCCTGTGGATATGACCCGGCATGATGCCGATCTTGCAGGCATCCGGGGTGATGACGCCGGGGCAATTCGGGCCGATCAGGCGTGATGCCGTGCCGGAAAGCGCCCGCTTCACCCGCACCATGTCGAGCACCGGAATCCCCTCGGTGATGCAGACGATGAGCGGCATGCCGGCATCGATCGCTTCCAGGATCGCATCGGCGGCGAAAGGCGGCGGCACATAGATCGCGCTCGCGGTCGCCCCCGTTTCCGCCACCGCCTCGGCCACCGTCTCGAACACCGGAAGGCCGAGATGGGTGGTGCCGCCCTTGCCCGGCGTCACCCCGCCCACGACCTTGGTTCCGTAGGCGATCGCCTGCTCCGAATGGAAAGTGCCCTGGGCGCCCGTGAAGCCCTGGGTGATCACGCGTGTCTCGGCATCGACCAGGATCGCCATCTCAGCCTGCCTTGCTCACGGCCTTGACCACCTTTTCGGCAGCGTCGGCGAGGTTTTCCGCAGAGATGATCGGCAGGCCGGAGCGCGCCAGGATCTCCTTGCCGAGGGCGACATTGGTGCCCTCCAGCCGCACCACCAGCGGCACGTCGAGCGAGACCTCGCGCGCCGCCGCCACGACACCCTCCGCGATCACGTCGCAGCGCATGATGCCGCCGAAGATATTGACGAGGATCGCTTCGACATCCGGATCGGAGAGGATGATCTTGAACGCGGCGGTCACCCGCTCGCGCGTCGCGCCGCCGCCGACATCGAGAAAATTCGCCGGACTGCCGCCGTAAAGCTTGATGATGTCCATCGTCGCCATGGCGAGCCCGGCGCCATTGACCATGCAGCCGATCGTGCCGTCGAGCGCGACATAGTTGAGGCTGTTGCGCTCGGCCTCCAGCTCCTTCGGATCTTCTTCCGCCTCGTCACGCAATTTTTGCAGGTCGGGATGGCGATAGAGCGCATTGTCGTCGAAGGCCACCTTCGCATCGAGCGCGACCACCGCGCCCTCCGCCGTCACCACCAGCGGGTTGATCTCGACGAGCGCGCAGTCGAGCCCGAGAAAGGCGCGATAAAGCCCCTCGACGAGCTTGCCGAAGCCGGCAGCCTCCTTGCCCTTAAGACCGAGACCGGTGGCCAGCCGCCGGCCGTGAAAGGCCGAGATGCCGGAGGCGGGATCGATCGTAAGGTGGAGGATCCGCTCCGGATGGTCGGCCGCGACGTCCTCGATCTCGACGCCGCCCTCGCTCGAGGCGACCAGCGCGATGCGCCCGGCCGCGCGATCGATCAGCAGCGAGAGATAAAGTTCGCGGACGATCGCCGCACCCGCCTCGACATAGACCCGATGGACCTGCCGCCCCTTGGGGCCGGTCTGGTGAGTGACGAGCGTGTGCCCCAGCATGGCGGATGCGGCGGCATGGACCTCGCCGAGCGAGCGGCAGACCCGGACGCCGCCCTTGCCGTTGGGATCATCGGCAAAATGGCCGGCGCCGCGGCCGCCGGCATGAAGCTGCGCCTTCACCACATAGATCGGGCCGGGCAGTTCCTCGGCCTTCTTGACCGCCTCGTCCGGCGTCCAGGCGACAGCGCCTTGCAGCACGGGAACCCCGAACTTCTTCAGAAGCTCCTTGGCCTGGTATTCGTGGATGTTCATCGCCGGCCCTCAGCCGACGAGCTTGCGCGAGGCATCGATCAGTCCGCGCACCGATGCGCAGGATGCCTCGAACGCTGTCTTCTCCTCCGGTGTGAGGGAAATTTCGATGATCCGCTCGACGCCCCTGGCACCGATCACCACCGGAACGCCGACATAAAGATCCCGGATGCCATACTGCCCGGTCAGCCATGCCGCGCAGGGCAGCACCCGCTTTTTATCGCGCAGAAAACTCTCGGCCATGGTGATCGCCGCCGAAGCCGGGGCATAGAAAGCGCTGCCCTTGCCCAGAAGCTTCACGATCTCGCCGCCGCCATTGGCCGTCCGATCGATGATCGCCTTGATGCGCGCCTCGCTCGACCAGCCCATGCGCACGAGGTCCGGCACCGGGATGCCGGCCACCGTCGAATAGCGCACCAGCGGGACCATCGCATCGCCGTGCCCGCCGAGAACGAAGGCGCTCACATCCTCGACCGAGACATCGAACTCGCGCGCGAGAAACAGCCGGAAACGCGCGGAATCGAGCACGCCCGCCATTCCCACCACGCGCTCCGGCGGCAGGCCCGATTTCTCCTTCATCACCCAGACCATCGCATCGAGCGGATTGGTGATGACGATGACGAAGGCTTCCGGGCAGTGCTGACGGATGCCCCCCGCCACCTCCGCGATCACGGAAGCATTCTTCGCCACGAGATCGTCGCGCGACATGCCCGGCTGGCGCGGAAAACCGGCGGTGACGACAACGACATCGGCCCCCGCGATCGGCGCGAAGTCCGAGCCGCCGGCAATGACCGCGTCAAAATCCTCGATCGCGCCGGTCTGCTCGAGATCGAGCGCCTTGCCCGCCGCGACATCGCCAAAGACGTCGAACAGCACGGCGTCCCCAAGTTCCTTGAGGCCGACCAGATGAGCGAGCGTGCCGCCGATCGAACCGGCGCCGATCAACGCGATCTTGTTGCGAGCCATGGCGCTCCTTGAACCCGGGCGGGCCGCGCACAGCAAAACCCCCCGGGCACCCGCCGGCCCGGAAGGCTGCGCTTGCCTAGCCCATCACCGGCACCCCGGCAAGTCGCGCCAAGGCGGTTTTTCTTCATGTCAGATGCGGCAAAGAGAGATAGTCCCGTGTCTGCATTTCGATCAGCCGCGAGGCGGTACGGCGGAAAACCTCCGATCCCTCGCCCTCGGGATAGAGCCCGTCCGGGTCCGCTTCCGCCGAGGCGATGAGCTTCACCCGATGGTCATAAAGCGCGTCGATCAGCGTGATGAACCGCCGCGCGGCATCGAAGCGCAAAGGATCGAGGCGGGGGATCGCATCGAGCACGAGCGTTTCGAAATGGGTGGCGAGCGCGAGATAATCTCCAGGCCCGAGCGGGGCTTCGCAGAGCGAAGCGAAGTCGAACCGCGCCACCTTCCCCGCGGCGCGCGCAACCTTGAGGGGCCTTCCCATCACGATGAGGCGCCGTTCCATCGCCGGCTCCCCGCCGAGCTCGGCGAACGCCGCATCGAGCGCGGCATGGGCGCGCGCATCCGCCGGCACATGCCAGACCGGCATGCGCATGAGCCGCTCGCGCCGCCAATCCTGCCCGCCCTCGACCACCAGAAGCTCGAGATGGCGCTTCAGGATTTCGATGAAGGGGAGAAATGCGTCGCGTCCCGGCTGGCCCTTGAAGAGATCGTCCGGCACGGTGTTCGATGTGGCGACGATGATCACGCCACGGGCGAAGAGCGCGGCGAAGAGCCGCCCGAGCAGCAGCGCATCGGCGACATCGTTGATCTGGAACTCGTCGAAGCAGAGCAGCACGCTCTCGCGCGCGATCGCATCCGCAAGCGGCGGAATCGGATCGCCGCCGGCGGCGCCATGCAGCCTTGCATGCACATCCTGCATGAAGCGGTCGAAATGCACGCGCCGTTTGCGCGCGAGCGGGGCGGTGGCGAAGAAGAGATCCATCAGCATGGATTTTCCCCGCCCCACCGCGCCGGCCAGATAGAGCCCGTTCGGCGCCGCGCTGTCCTCCGGGGTCCGCCGCGCGAGCAGCCGGCCCAGGAGGCCCTGACCATTGGCCGCCGGCGGCGGCTCATAAAAGCGCAGGCGCTGCCAGAGCGCCTGGAGCCGTTCGACCGCGAGCGCCTGGGCAGGATCCGGCCCAAGCTCGCCGCGGGCCAACCTGGCGCGATAGAGGGGGAGCGGCCCGTCCGCGGTGGCTTGCTCGGCGGCGGCCCGGGACGGAAGGACATCCATGGCGGGCTGCGCTTACCCCGATCCGTCCGCCCCCTTCAATCTCCGGCAAAGCAACCCTGGACAGAGCGGGGCGCCGATATACTTAGAGCGGGATGAGATCGCCCGCGCTCACCCATCCCGCTCTCGGCCTTTGTTTTCTCGCGTGATTCAGACCTCCGGTGTTCCCACCTCCGGTCATCCCGCTCTATTTGTCTTGTCGCGTGATTCAGACCTACGGTGATTCCACCTTCGGTCATCACGCTCTCGAGCAGGCTGGGATCGCTCGCGCTCACCCATCCCGCTCTCGGTTATTGTCTTGTCGCGTGATTCAGACCTACGGTGATTCCACCTTCGGTCATCACGCTCTAAAATCGGGCGTCCCTCGGAGGATCGTCGATGACCCAGCTCGCCTATGACCGGCTCGCCGCCACCGCGGTCTCTTCCGACCCCTTCCGGCACATCATCGTGCCGGAATTCGTCCCGCCCGGGGCCCTGGCCCGGGTGGTCGCCGATCTGCCGCCGCTCGAGCGCAGGGGCTCCTTCCCGATCGGGTCGCTCCGCTTCGGCCCCGCCGCCGCGCTGCTGATGGAGGAGCTGGAGGGCCCCCGGTTCCGCCAGGCGATTGCCGATACGTTCTCGCTCAATCTCGACGATGCGCCGACCATGCTGACATTGCGCGGCGCCTCGACCGAGCGGGACGGCCTCATTCATCGGGATTCGGATGCCAAGCGGGTGACGGTGCTGCTCTATCTCAACCCCGCGAGCGCCGCCTGGACGCGGCATGAAGGATGCCTGCGGCTGCTGCGCAAGCCCGACGATCTCGACGATTTCGCGGTCGAGGTGCCGCCGGCCGACGGCACGCTGCTCGTGTTCCCGAACGCCGCCAACGCCTGGCATGGCCATAAGACCTTCATCGGGCGGCGCTATGTCGTTCAGCTCAACTACATGACGACCGATGCCGCGGCGCGCTCCGAGCTGCGCCGCCACCGCTTTTCCGCACTGGTCAAGCGGCTCACCCAGGCGGCTTAAGGAGCAGCCTGAAGGAGGGAACGAGGCAAGGGTGGAGGGCGGCAGCCGGATCGCAGGACAACTCGAAGAGGCCGCGCGAGCCTGTGCCCGCGATGGCGGCACGCTCACCGAGCTGCGCCGTCTCGTGCTCAGGCTGATCCTGGAAGCGGAGGGTCCGCTCACCGCCTACCAGCTCCTCGACCGGCTCAAGCAGACCCGCAAGGGCGCGGTGCCGCCGACGATCTATCGGGCGCTCGATTTCCTGCTCGCCCGCCGGCTGATCCACAAGGTTGAAAGCCTCAACGCCTTCGTTCCCTGCATCGAGCCGGCCCAGCATGGACACCAGGCGCAATTCCTGATCTGCCGCGCCTGCGGCGCCGTGACCGAGCTTGAGGATCACGCCGTCACCGAGGCGCTGACGCGCGCGACGGCACGCCACGAGTTTCAGCCGGTGAACGCCCTGATCGAGGTGACGGGCATCTGCGCGGCCTGCGCCCAGGCCGGCAAGGCCGAGCCCGAAGCGGCCCCCTCGCCGGGGGCTTGATCCCGGCTACATCATGCCGCCATCGACGAAGAAATTCGCCCCGCTGCAGCCGGCCGCCTCCTCGGAGGCGAGGAACAGCGCCATGCGGGCCACATGCTCCGGCATGATGCGAAATTTCAGCGCCTGACGTTCGAGGAGCGCCGCATCTACCTCGGGCGGGGTCCAGAGACGCCGCTGCCGCTCGGTCACGATCGCGCCCGGCACGATGCAATTGACCCGGATCCCCTTTCCGCCAAGCTCCTTGGCGAGCGTGCGGGTGAGCCCGTTGATGGCGGCCTTCGCGGTCGTATAGCCGACCATGTTCGTGATCCCGCGCATCCAGGAGCCGGAACCGAAAAGAATCACCGACCCGCCGCCGCGCGCCTCCATGCCCGGAACGACCGCCTGGGTGGCGAAGAACTGATGATCGAGGTTGAGCGCAAGCGTCCGCCGCCATTGCTCCGGCTCCACGCCCTGCCAGGAATGGCGGTCATCGCGGGC
The DNA here is from genome assembly GCA_030044345.1 of Acetobacteraceae bacterium. GTDB lineage: Bacteria > Pseudomonadota > Alphaproteobacteria > Acetobacterales > Acetobacteraceae > JAKAWQ01. The sequence goes on from JASHVY010000112.1 coordinate 7,225, forward strand.
GGCATTGTTGACGAGCACGTCGAGTCCGTGGCCGACCTCCGCCTCGATCGCGCGGACGGCGGCGCGGAGTGCTGCGATATCGGTGAGATCGGCGGCGATGAAACGCACGTGCGCACCAGTCTTCTCGATGAGCGTTTTGGCCGCTGCCTCGTCCACATCGATGAAGAACACGCGAGACTCCTGGGCCGCAAAGGCTTCGACCATGGCCGCCCCGATGCCGCTCGCGCCGCCGGTGATCAGCACCGCCTTGCCGGAAAGAGAAGGATAGCGGGCGGTCGAATCGTTCATGCGGGGCGCTCCTTGTTCGTTTCGTGCCGGTCTCTATGATTTGACAGTCCGCCGCGTCCGGCGCCAGCCATCCTGCTCCGCTTATTGCCGGCCGTCGCCCCCTGCCGGATAATTCCCGGATAATTCAATGAATCGAGAAAGCCGCTCGTCCTGGAGCGGGAGGGAAAGGAACGTTGCGATGCGAACCATGATGCTGACCCTGATTGCGCTCGGCGCCATGATGGCCCCCGGCGCCGCGCAGACAGCGAAGCCCGCCGCCGGAAGTTCCGAGGTCTTTTGGGTGTTTACCCTTGAGGTTCAGCCTGGCCAGTATGATCAATTGCAACAGCTCGTCTCGCAAATCGTGGCCGCGGCCGAAAAGGAGCCCGGAACGCTCGAATATGATTGGAGCATCAGCGCCGATCACACCACGCTCACCGTGGTCGAACGCTATGCGGATTCCCAGGCCCTGCTGCAGCATGGGAAGGATTTCGGCCAATTCGCCAAGCGTTTCTTCACGCTCGCGAAGCCGACAAGCCTGGTCGTCTTCGGCGCGCCGGACGCAGCGGCCAAGAAGGCGATCGCCGGTCTCAACCCGGTCTATATGACCACGTTCGACGGCTTCAGCCGCTGAAGGGATCGCCTTGTCGGTCGCGAGGAGCCGCTGCATCTCCTTGTCGATACCATCGGCCCGGAGACTTCCCGAAGATCTGGAGACTTCCCGAAGATCTACGGTGAGGGCGAATGGCGGGGTCGGAAACGCGGTATCCGCGCGCCTGCCGGCAGGGCAAGGTCACTGGCTCAGGCGGAAGCGAGCACCGGCCTGAACAATTCGTGCAGTACCCGCAACACTTGCCGGCGGCGGCCGCTGGGCGGCTCGACGAGCGACAGGGTCATTTCTTCAACTGCCAGGCTTTGCTCCATGGGGACACGCAGCGCACCGCGCACAGGAATCAATGGCATCTCGAATATCTCGGTCGCAAGCCACTTTGGCAGGTGAACCTGCATTCTGCCCGCCTGGTTTTCCGCGACGATATGGGCAGCCACTGTCTCGAACCGTTCGCGTGCGGCAAGGGAATTGGACGCATGGGGTGCGAGACGCCAGCAGATGGCACGCAATGCGGTGGGTGTATGGCCGATGTCGCGACACCAGCTTAGAAGCAGCCCGTCAAGCACGACCGCGCGATAGATCTGCACGCCATTGAGAATGAGGTAAATTGGCCAGACTTGTTGCGGATGCATGACCGCCTGGCCGGCCAGGCACAACTTGCCATCGTCGACGGAAACAGCGCCGCGGGCACGATAACCAAAGCCATCTCCAAGCTCGAAACCAAGCTTGCCATTCTCGCCATACAGGTCGAGGACAAAGGCGAACAGACGGCGCATCCCGGTGAAAGAACCATGTATCAGCAGCCATAATCCGCCATAGAGCGCGACACTCTCATCGAACTTCGATGCCCACGCCGTATCGGCCGCAAGCGGTGTCCGGGCGAGCTTCATACCAAGGCAGACGGCAAAATCGGTGAGCGGCAGGCTCCAATCGCTTCGTGAAAAGTCGCCAATCTGGCGGCGCACCAGCTCGGTCAGGCGGACGATGCTTTGCTCACCCGGGCGTACCCGGCCCGACGTCCAGCGCGCAGCCACCGGACTTGTCCACACCGACCGCATGCGCAAGCTGGACGCGGCTTAAGCTCAGCCTGTCGCACATTAAATTCAACTTTTCGGTGAACTGCTCGATCGTGGGAGAACGCGGCATTGTTTGGCCCCTTTCGGAGCAGATTGTGCCGTGCCACTTGGCACCTGTTGCCGCATTTTAACGCAACTTTGCCTCCGGACCTAGACCTAGTGCCGGATCGCAGAGAAAAGTTGCTCGCGGAGCGAGCACTTTTCGCCGTGTGAATCGGACACTTGGACGAAGAACGATGTGCCAGCTTTCATGGAAAGCTGGCGCTCGTGTCCCGATTCCGAAGCCCATCGCATTGGAATGGGACGGAATCTGAACATTTGTTCTTTGTTTCCCGTGGCCT